>JBMTLM010000095.1:0-6811 GCA_049431185.1 Bacteroidia bacterium
AAGTAAATGGCGGTACGGCCCCTTACAGTTATACATGGAGCAACGGCTCCGTCACTCAGGATCTCACAGGTTTGCCCTCCGGCACTTATGCCGTGGTGATCACCGATGTGAACGGATGTTTGGATTCCGCACAGGTCACGGTATCACAACCACAGGCCTCCCTCGCCTTGTCAGCCATCCAGTCGGTACCGGTTTCCTGTACCGGCGGAGCAAACGGCTCCATCGACTTGAACGTGACGGGCGGTACAGCACCATATAGTTTCACTTGGAGCAACGGCTCCACCAATGAAGACCTTGTCGGATTGACCGCTGGCACGTATTCAGTGGCCGTGGTCGATGTCAACGGATGTACTGATAACCTCACGGTGACCATCTCCCAGCCCCAGGCTTCCTTGGCTTTGAACGCTAATTCGGTTTCCAATGTGGATTGCTTCGGCAATGCAACTGGATCGATTGATTTGAATGTGGGCGGCGGTACGCAACCCTACACATATCAATGGAGCAACGGCAGCTCCAGTGAGGATCTGTCAGCCATCACTGCAGGAACCTACACCGTCAGTGTGGTTGATGCCAACGGATGCGATGGCACAATCACCTTAACAGTCAATGAACCATCGATTGCCTTGAACAACACAATCAGTGTATCGCAACAGGTGAATTGTTTTGCCGGCAACGACGGCAGTATCGATTTGGAAGTAAATGGCGGTACGGCCCCTTACAGTTATACATGGAGCAACGGCTCCGTCACACAGGATTTGTCAGGTTTGACGGCTGGTGCTTATTCGGTAACCATTGTTGATGCCAATGGCTGTTTGAATACCGCATCCATCACCGTTTCGCAGCCTTTGGATTCGCTGACCGCTACCGTTGTCTCTGCGCAGCAAGTTGATTGTTTTGGTTCAAACAATGGCCAAATAGATGTAACTACTGCGGGTGGAACAGCTCCATACGCATACTCATGGAATAACGGATCTGTAACGGAAGACTTGGTTGGTTTAGCAGCCGGCACCTACAGCCTAAACATTGTGGATGCTAACGGTTGTGTTACTTCATTAACCGCAACCATCAGTCAACCGACAGATTCATTAAGCATTCAATCGGCATCATCCCAAAATGTTCTTTGCTACGGTGATACTACCGGAAGTATCGATCTGACTCTTTTTGGTGGCACCACTCCCTATTCCTATTCTTGGAGCAATGGTGAAATCACGGAAGATGTCGCTGGGTTGTCATCCGGCTCCTATTCGGTAACCATCACAGATGCCAACGGATGTACGACCACCCAGGCATTTCAGGTTACCCAGCCGTTGGCACAACTGACTGTTGCAGGTAGTACCTCAGTAGCCGATTGTATCAATAACATCGGGGCCGACATTACGGTATCTACCAACGGAGGTACCTCACCCTACTCTTACCAATGGAGTACTGGAGCCACTTCCCAGAACCTAAATAACGTTCCTTCCGCAACCTATACGGTTACCGTTACGGATGCCAATGGATGTACGGCTATTACTGATTTTGTAATATCAAACAACTCGTTCCTGCTGGTGCAAATTTCCTCTGAGGAAATTTGTGTGGGCGATTCAGCGGTGCTCAATGTGAGTGTGTCCGTCCCTGCAACTTATCAATGGTATTACAATAATTCACCCATTGCCGGGGCCATCAATAATTCCTTCGTCACTTATGCGCAAGGGTTCTATAAATGTGAAGTCAACTCCGTTTGCGGCATCATCATGTCTGACTCGGTAGAGGTGGCCGTCAGGTCCCTTACTGGTGCTTCCATCAGCAGTAACCAGATCATTTGTCCTCCCGAAACCGTTGAGTTGGTGGCTTCCGGTGGCACTACCTATCAATGGTCCCCTGCAACCTATATTTCTGATCCTAACTCAAGCAATCCAACTGTAAATCCCCGGGAAACCACCATATACACGGTTGAGGTGACGGATGATTTTGGCTGCAAGACCACCATGTCGGTTGAGGTTGCGGTATTGTGCGACACCATGTTGGTTCCTACCGGTTTTTCGCCGAATGGAGACGGTGTGAACGATGGGTACGAAATCGATGGTATTGAGAACTATCCCGGCAATATCCTTTATATCTATAATCGTTGGGGTAATCTGATTTACAAAGCCAAGGATTATAACAACACTTGGACGGGCGAAAGCAATGTCGCTGGAATCAATTATGGTAAAAAGGTTCCATCTGGAACATATTATTACATCCTTGATCTGAATGATGGTCAAAAGCCGCGAAACGGTTATATCATTCTTCGAAAATAATTTAATGGCTATTAATCAAACCTTTTAATCAGCAATCAAGATGAAAATGAAATTCAATCATAAAATGAATAAGGTCCTATTTCTTACGATGGCCGTGTTGATGGTCGCTAAATCCGCAAACGCACAGTTTGAGCCTCAGTTCACGCAGTACATGTTCAATGAAATGTTTATCAACCCTGCTTATGCCGGCAGTCGGGACCAGGTTTCTTCGACGCTTGTATACAGGAATCAGTGGGTAGGCATGGAAGGAGCGCCTAAAACACAAACAGCCAGCATCAACGCACCTTTGCTCAACCGCAAGCTGGGCGTCGGTTTGAATATCATGAACGAATCGATTGGAGTCACCAAACAATTCGCTGTTTATGGAAATTATGCCTACAGGATTCGGGTGGGCGAGACCGGTGCCTTGGCAATGGGTATTCAAGGGGGCTTCATCAATCACCAGGAAAACCTCGCAGATGTTGTTACCAATGAAGAGAACGACAGCGAATTTCTTTTTAATACGCCCAAGGTCGTGATTCCTAATGCGGGATTTGGCGTGTATTATAATTCTGAAAGGTTTTATGCAGGATTATCGGTGCCACGAACCTTAAGGAACAAGATTGCAGGTAATGGAACCAGTGATGTGGCTACAGATTTCTCCTTTTCTACTTGGCACTATTACTTTACGGCCGGTTATGTTTTCCCCGTGTCTGCAAGCATCAAGTTGAAACCAACCATGATGTTGAAAGCAGTAGAGGCAGCACCATTGGTTGGGGATGTTTCGATCAATGCATTGTTTAGAGACAGGATTTGGCTTGGTGCGGCATTTCGTTCCGGCGACGCCTTTGCCGGAATGCTCACCCTGCAGGCAACTCCCAATCTTCGTGTAGGATATTCCTATGATTATACCACTACCGATTTGAACAGCTATAGCAATGGAACGCATGAGATCAATATCGGCTATGATTTCTCGTTGGAGAAAAAGAGAATTGTAACCCCGCGATACTTCTAAGGAATTATACAAGAAATGAAAAGCCCCGGCAAAACCGGGGCTTTCTTTTTAAGAAGGAATGCATTGATTACATCATGCCATCCATTCCACCCATTCCGGCGGGCATGGCAGGAGCCTTGTCTTCCTTGATTTCCGAGAGGACGCACTCGGTGGTCAATAACATACCTGCAATTGACGCGGCGTTTTCAAGTGCAACGCGAGCCACCTTGGTAGGATCGATGACGCCTGCAGCGAAAAGCTTTTCATACTTTTCAGCTCTTGCATTATAACCGAAATCGTCTTTGCCTTCGCGAACTTTCTGAACAATGATCGAACCTTCGCCGCCTGCATTGGCTACAATCTGACGAAGCGGCTCTTCGAGTGCTCGGCGGATGATGGCAATACCAGTATTCTCATCTTCATTGGCTCCGGTTAATTTATCCAGCGAAGCAATGGCACGGATGAACGCCACACCACCTCCAGGAATAATCCCTTCCTCAACGGCAGCTCGGGTGGCATGTAATGCATCATCTACACGGTCTTTCTTTTCTTTCATCTCCACTTCAGTAGCGGCACCAACATACAGCACGGCAACACCGCCAGCCAATTTGGCAAGGCGCTCTTGGAGTTTCTCCTTATCGTAGTCTGAAGTGGTTGATTCAATTTGTGACTTGATTTGGGCAACACGACCATTGATGTCGGCCTTTTTACCAGCTCCGCCAACCACAGTAGTATTGTCCTTGTCAATCGTGATTTTTTCCGCTTTACCGAGTTTGCTCAGGTCGGCATCCTCAAGTTTAAATCCAAGCTCTTCGGATATCACTTGACCACCGGTAAGGATGGCGATATCCTCCATCATCGCTTTGCGACGATCACCAAAACCTGGGGCCTTAACGGCAGCGATTTTCAGTGAACCGCGAATCTTATTCACCACCAAGGTGGCCAAAGCCTCACCATCTACGTCTTCTGAAATGATGAGCAGTGGGCGGCCGGTTTGAACCACTTTTTCCAACACGGGCAACAACTCCTTCATGTTGGATATTTTTTTATCGTAAAGCAGGATGTATGGGCTTTCCAATACCGCCTCCATTTTTTCCGCATTGGTTACGAAGTATGGGGAGATGTAGCCGCGATCGAATTGCATACCTTCCACTACATCTACAGTCGTATCGGTTCCTTTGGCTTCCTCAACGGTAATCACACCCTCTTTCTTCACCTTGTCCATCGCTTTGGCGATCAAGGATCCGATTTCACTATCACTGTTGGCAGAGATGGTTGCCACCTGTTCAATTTTTTTATTGTCGTCGCCAACGGATTTGCTTTGCTTTTTCAAATTGGATACGACGGCAATCACCGCTTTATCGATACCGCGCTTAAGATCCATCGGGTTGGCACCTGCGGCAACGTTTTTAAGACCTGCGGTGATGATGGCTTGAGCCAAAACCGTGGCAGTCGTGGTTCCATCACCTGCTACATCAGCTGTTTTGGAGGCCACTTCCTTGACCATTTGAGCACCCATGTTTTCCACGGGATGTTTCAATTCGATTTCTTTGGCTACGCTAACACCATCCTTGGTGATGGCGGGAGAGCCGAATTTTTTATCAATGATTACATTACGACCCTTTGGACCCAATGTCACTTTTACAGCATTCGCCAATGCGTCAACACCTCTTTTGAGTGCGTCGCGTGCTTCTAGGTTGAATGAAATTTCTTTAGCCATGATTTGATTTTTTTGATGGGGTTATGTTTTGATTGATTTAAACAATAGCAAAAATGTCGGATTCACGCATGATGAGGTAATCCTTTCCCTCGTGAGTGATTTCCGTACCTGAATACTTACCATACAGAACACGATCTCCAACTTTTACGGTCATGGGCTCGTCCTTTTTGCCGCCGCCAATGGCCACCACCACGCCTTGCTGGGGTTTTTCTTTGGCCGTATCAGGAATGATAATGCCACTGGCCGTTTTGGTTTCGGCTGCAGCTACTTGAACAACAACTCTGTCTGCGAGAGGTTTGATACTGATTTTTTTACTCATGTTATTTAGATTTTAAGGTTTGAATTACATTGACTACCGCCCATTGGCACGAACCATGCCAATGGCGAATTGAGTGACACAATTTCACTTAAGGTTACCAATTCATTTCATGGAGTGACATATCGTTGCCAATATGACACTACATGAACCAATAAAGGGAATAATGAAAACAGCTTTCCCTGAAAGACAAAAGGACGATTATTGTCCGGACTGATTGGTTGCAGGAGGTGTGTTAGCTGCAGGCGGTGGCGTGTTGGCAGCAGGTGCCTGAGGTGCCGGAGCTGGTGCCGTAGGGATGGCAGTATTGGAAACCTGTTCAAGTAATTTTGAATCTTCCTGATTTTCACCTCCTTTTGGCATCATCATGGTTCCGAAAAGACAAAAAACCATCAGCGCAACCCCAAAACCCCAGGTTAACTTTTCAAGCATGTCGGTAGTTTTTCTCACTCCCATGATTTGATTGGAAGATCCAAGCCCGGAAGCCAAACCACCACCTTTTGAGTTCTGTACAAGCACGATTAAAGCAAGCAATAGACAGGTGATGATGATTAAAACGGTTATTAAAGTGTACATGACTAGTTGAATTTCAGTTTATTGTGTTGTAAATGGGAGTTATGCTTGCTCTTTTAGCTTTTCAATTAAAGATGCAAAATACGTCTTTTTTTGGGGTAATTTCAAGGCCAGGCGTTCATAAGTTGCAATGGCTTTAGCAATATTACCCTGCTGGGCATAAATACGTGCCAACGTTTCGGATATCAGGTCCTCATGCTCTTGAGCACTTTTCCTTGCCATGTTGCCCGGAGAATAAAACTCGCTTTTGGCCGGAACAATCCGAGGCTCTTCACGGATAAACTTGTCAATCAAATCAGCTTTGGGTAAATCGGCCTTGTTTGGGGGTTCGGTCAACAGCTGTGATGATGTCTCCAATGCAAAATAATCGGTAGCGGGTTCAAACGGAATCGATTTTGCTGGTGAAATGGTTTGCTGCGCTGTTTGTTTGATCCAGTCGGAAAATGAACGCTTTCCCTCCCGTGGTGCGATGTTATCGGTAGCGGGTTTTGTAGGAGCCGTTGGTAGTTCAGGTTTAACGGCACGTACCTGTTCAATCTGAACCTCTGCCAACTTCGGTACAACCGTTTCCTTGATGGGTTCGGATGTTTGGTGGATTGGCATTGGCTCATCAGCCTTTTTGATAGGAACCACAATGGGTTTATCGAGCCCCGTTTGTTCGATTACTTTTGCACGGACGAATTGCTCTTGTTGTTTCAATTCCTGGAGCCGCTGCTCGATCACTTCGCGTGGATCCAACTTGACGATTTTCGGTGTTTCCGATGGTGGATTATCATTGGCAGGGGAGTCGACAACAATTTCCAAGGGCGGATGCGCAACAGGCTCCGATTTGATATCGATGGGCAACGGCATTACCTCCGGTGAGGATTCAACAGCTGAAACCTCATCCTCTTGCATCAACACCAACTTTCTCAACACGGATCGGTCAGGTACATGTACCGCCGTCTTGC
>JBMTLM010000096.1:0-6766 GCA_049431185.1 Bacteroidia bacterium
TTTGCAAGCTTTGGATAAAGACACTTTGCGTTCCATCCTCACTAAGCCGAAGAACGCGCTGGTGCGTCAGTATGAGAAGCTGTTTGAGATGGAGGACGTGAACATCGTTTTTGATGAGGATGTGTTGGATTTCATTGTTGACAAAGCCATCGAATACAAGCTGGGTGCACGCGGATTGCGTTCCATCTGCGAGGTGATCATGTTGGATCTGATGTTCGACACGCCTGAAGCCGAAGGCAAGAATCAGGAGTTGCGCATCACGTTGGAATACGCCACCGAAAAGGTGACCAAGTCGGCCATCAGCAAACTGAAAGTCGCCTAAGGCTTTCGCCCTTCCATTTTATTTTCTTCGGTAATCGATGTAGGAGTAATCCCATGCGTTTTTGTCGTCGGCATGGTGATCTTCGCGCGCCACTTCCTCCCAGGTTTCGGCCTCCACTGCGGGGAAATGGGTGTCGCCTTCAAACGCATGGTGGATGAGGGTGGTGTGCAGGAAATCGCACAAAGGCAATGATTGATTGAAAATTTCGGCGCCACCGATGATGAACACTTGCGCATCCGATGGACACTTCGCCAAGGCATCCTCTACGGAGTGCGCCATAATGCAGCCTTCGTATTTCAAATCCGGTTGGCGGGTAATCACTACGCTGGTTCTGCCGGGTAAAGGTTTTCCGATCGACTCAAACGTTTTACGGCCCATGATCATATAGTGTCCCATCGTGATCTGCTTGAAGTGCTTCAAGTCGGCGGGAAGGTGCCAAGGCAAGCCGTTATCGCGACCGATCAAACGGTTTTGGTCGAAGGCGACGATGATGGAAACAGACATGCGTGGGCGTTATGGATATGCTTACACCGCAACGGCGGCCTTGATGGCCGGATGCGGATCGTAGTTTTCCAGTGTGAAGTCTTCGTACTTGAAAGAGAAGATATCGTTTACCTCGGGATTGATGTGCATGGTAGGCAATGCTCTTGGTTCGCGCGACAACTGCAGATTCACTTGTTCGAAGTGGTTGTTGTAGATGTGTACGTCGCCAAAGGTGTGCACGAAATCGCCCAGTTGCAAGCCGCATACCTGCGCAATCATCATGGTGAGCAACGCGTAAGACGCGATGTTGAACGGAACACCCAGGAACAGGTCGGCGCTGCGTTGGTAGAGCTGGCACGACAATTTACCATCAGCCACATAAAACTGGAACAGCAAATGGCAGGGAGGCAGCGCCATCTTTTCAATCACTCCCACATTCCAGGCACTCACAATGAGGCGGCGTGAGTCGGGGTTGTTTTTGATTTGATGAATCAGGTGGGTGATTTGATCCACGTGGCCGCCTTCGGGCGTAGGCCACGAACGCCACTGGTATCCATACACGGGACCGAGGTTGCCTTGTTGGTCGGCCCATTCGTTCCAGATGGTCACGCCGTTGTCGGTCAGGTATTTGATGTTGGTGTCGCCTTTAAGGAACCACAGCAGCTCATGAATGATCGATTTCATGTGCACCTTTTTGGTGGTGAGCAGTGGAAATCCGTCTTGCAGGTTGAAGCGCATCTGGTGGCCGAACACACTGCGGGTGCCGGTGCCGGTGCGGTCTTTCTTATCTACACCAGTATCAAGTACATGGCGGAGCAGATCGTGGTATTGTTTCATGGCGATGGGGTTACACAAATGTAGGTTTTGAAGGGCGTTTTGTCATGCAGGTTCAGAGGCAATTTTTCACTTTTTTTGAACGGCAGCATTTTTCTGTTTTTCGTTGATAAATTATTAGGTAATCGGGCCACTTACCAGCGGGCAAAGGGTTATTTTTGAAATCCTTTTTCCGTGCTTGTGAACCCATTGGATACCAACCATCTTTCAGGACTCAACCAATCCCAGCTCGATGCCGTTATGTGCACCGAGGGGCCCGTCATGATCATTGCCGGTGCAGGTTCGGGTAAAACCCGGGTTTTGGTACACCGCATCATCCAGATGATGCACTTGGGGGTGGATCCGTTCAACATCTTGGCACTGACCTTCACCAACAAGGCGGCGCGGGAGATGAAAAAAAGGATTTCCCAGACGGCTGGGGATGAGGCCCGCAACCTGTGGATGGGTACGTTCCACTCGGTGTTCGCCAAGATGCTGCGCATTGAAGCGCCACGGATCGGTTATCCCGCCTCCTTCACCATTTACGACACCGAAGACGCCAAGAACCTGATCAAGGAAATTGTTCGCGAGCAGGGGTTGGATGATAAGATTTACAAGCCCTCAACCGTGTATAACCGCATCTCCAATGCGAAGAACAACCTCTTCAATTGGCAGGATTACCAGGACAACACGCAGTTGATGGCTGATGATCGCCAGGCGGGCAAGCCCATGATCGGTACCCTGTTTGAAATTTACCAGAAGCGTTGCTTCAAGGCGGGCGCGATGGATTTCGATGATTTATTGTACAACACCTTCGTGCTGCTGCGCGATTTTCCGGAGGTGCTGCACAAGTACCAGAATAAGTTCAAGTATGTGCTGGTGGATGAGTTTCAAGACACCAACTTTGCGCAGTACCTGATCGTTAAAAAGCTCGCCGCCCAGCATGAGAACATCTGTGTGGTGGGCGATGATGCGCAGAGTATCTACGCCTTCCGTGGCGCCAACATCCAGAACATCCTCAGTTTCGAGTCGGATTATCCGGATTTGAAAACCTTCAAGCTCGAGCAGAATTACCGTTCCACCAAAACCATTGTGGAGGCGGCCAATTGTGTGATCGCGAATAACCGCAACCAATTGAAAAAGTCGGTGTGGACGCAAAACCACGACGGCGACTTGGTGCGACTCATGAAATCCTTGAGTGATAATGAGGAGGGCAACATCGTGGCCAACACCATCATCCAGGACAAGATGAACCAGCGGTTGAAGAATCAGGATTTCGCCATCTTGTACCGTACCAATGCCCAGTCGCGTTCGATGGAAGAGGCGCTTCGCCGCAAGGGTGTTCCGTACCGCATTTACGGTGGCATCTCCTTCTACGCCCGCAAAGAGATCAAGGATTTGTTGTCGTATTTCCGATTGGCAGTGAATCCGGTGGATGAGGAAGCGTTGAAGCGGGTCATCAACTATCCCAAGCGCGAGATTGGAAAAACATCATTGGAGAAAGTGATCATCGCTGCACAGCGCGAAGACACCAGCCTGTGGAACATTTGCGAACGCATCAACGAGATCGAGACTGGCATCAACGCCCCCACGCGCGGCCGCATCGCCGATTTTGTGACCATGATCCGCAGCTTCCAAGTGATGCTGAAAACGCACAACGCCTTCGACCTGGCGAGTCACATCGCTCAGTCGTCCGGATTGTTGCGCGAGCTGTATGCCGATAAATCCCCCGAAGGGGTTTCCCACTATGAAAACCTGCAGGAGTTGCTGAATGGTATCAAGGAGTTCACCGACAAAGGGGTGACTTCGTTGCCAGCGCCTTCTGCTGAAATTGAAAACAAGCCGGAGTTGCGCACCTTGGATGTGTACTTGCAGGATATTGCGCTGGTGACCGACGCCGAGTCGGATGATCAAAACGAGGACACGGTTTCACTGATGACCATCCAGTCCGCCAAAGGGTTAGAGTTTTCTTACGTTTTTGTGGTAGGCATGGAGGAGAACCTCTTTCCATCCCAGATGGCTTTGCAGTCGAGGGAGGAGTTGGAGGAGGAGCGCCGTTTGTTCTACGTAGCCATCACCCGCGCGGAGAAAAAGCTGACCCTTTCATATGCATCCACCCGTTACCGCTGGGGCAACCTCATCAACTGTGAGCCCAGCCGATTTGTGGATGAGATCGATCCCAAGTTCATCGACGATATGACACATGTGGTGCCACGCCCTGCACAGGTTAAAACCGGCAACAACTGGACCGGCTTCGGTGGAGGCGGTGGCGGATTCAGCGGAAACAACAACAGGGGAAGCAAAGAGCCGGCGGCTCCTGCGTATAAGTCGCGCCCCGAGGGATTCAAAAAGCTTTCCAGTGTGGTGAACAAGCCTGTGACCACCACGCCTTTCGAGGCTGATGACTCTTCCACCATCCAGGAAGGCATGGAGGTGGAGCACCAGAAGTTCGGCACGGGCAAGGTGGTGCGTGTAGAGGGTTTGTTCCCTGAGTCGAAGGCCACCGTCCATTTTCCCGCCCACGGTAACAAGCAATTGCTGTTGAAGTTCGCCAAGCTTCGTATCATTAAGTGATTTTGGTGTAAATTCGCTCTTATTATCCTTGATTTTCAGATATGGAATACAACTCCTCCCGGGAACATCTGTTGATGCCCGAATACGGTCGAAATATTCAGAAAATGGTGCAGTATGCCATGGGTGTTGCCGACCGTGACGAGCGTACCCGGTTGGCCCGCACCATTGTAAGCGTTATGGCCCAACTGAATCCGCAAATGCGCGATGTGGCCGACTTCAAACACAAGCTGTGGGACCATCTTTTCTTCATCTCCGATTTCCAGTTGGATGTGGATGCGCCTTACCCCAAGCCGGATCCATCCACCTACAAGTTGAAACCCAAGCGCGTGGATTACCCCGGCAAAGACATGCGTTTCCGTCACTACGGACATATTGTGGAGGATGTGATCAAGGAAACCATTACAATGGAAGAGGGTGCCGCCAAGGATCAGCGCATCATCAACCTGGCCAACTTCATGAAGATGTTGTACGTGAATTGGAACAAGGACACGGTGAATGACGAAGTCATTTTTGAAAACATCAAGACCCTCAGTGGAGGACAGCTCACGGTGCGTGAGGATGCGCGTTTGCAACATGCTTCAGAATTGCCATCCGTGAAGCAAATCGTGAATAAGAAAAACAACAACAAGCGCTCTCGCAAGGGAGGCAACGGTAAAAACTTCAGAAAGTAATACGTTTTTGTATGGCCAACAGTTTTGAAGTACAAGGCGGCTGCAGGCTTCAAGGGGAAATCGTTCCCCAGGGAGCCAAGAACGAAGCGCTGCAAATCATCTCGGCAGTATTGCTGACCGACCAAAAGGTGGTGTTGAGCAATGTGCCCGATATCCGCGACGTGAACAAGCTGATTGACCTGTTGGCATCGTTAGGTGTCAAGGTGGATCGCAAAGGCGATGGCGTAGTGGAATTCCAAGCCGACCAGGTGAACATGGATTTCCTCGAGACGACCGAGTTCGCCAAGCAGGCGGCCGCTTTGCGCGGATCCATCATGATCGTAGGCCCTTTGTTGGCGCGCTTTGGCAAGGCTTGTATTCCCAAGCCCGGTGGTGATAAGATCGGACGCAGAAGGCTGGATACCCACTTCATCGGATTCATGAACCTCGGCGCGCAATTCGACTTCGACGGCAAAGAGGAATTCTATCGTGTGCAAGCCCCCAAGCTAAAGGGTTGCTACATGTTGTTGGATGAGGCGTCTGTTACCGGAACCGCCAACATCGTGATGGCGGCCGTGCTGGCGGAGGGTACCACCTCCATCTACAATGCCGCGTGTGAGCCTTACTTGCAGCAGTTGTGCAAGATGCTCAACTCCATGGGTGCCCGCATCTCCGGCATCGGCTCCAACCTGCTCGTGATTGAAGGGGTTACCAAACTGGGTGGATGCGCGCACCGCATGTTGCCCGACATGATTGAGATCGGATCGTTCATCGGCCTTGCCGCCATGACCGCCTCCGAAATCACCATCAAGGATGCCGGCATCGAACACCTGGGCATCATTCCCAATGTATTCAAGCGCTTGGGCATCCAAATGGAATTCCGCGGCGATGACATTTTCATTCCGGCGCAGGAACGCTATGAGATTGATACGTTCATTGATGGCTCCATATTGACCATTGCCGATGCCATTTGGCCGGGTTTCACGCCTGACTTGTTGAGTGTGATCTTGGTGACCGCCACCCAAGCCAATGGAACCGTGCTGGTGCACCAGAAGATGTTTGAGTCGCGGTTGTTTTTCGTGGATAAGCTCATCGACATGGGTGCCCAGATCATCCTGTGCGACCCCCACCGCGCCACCGTGATCGGCTTGAACCGCAAGCATCCTTTGAAGGGCATTCACATGACTTCGCCCGACATCCGGGCTGGGGTGGCTTTGCTCATTGCAGCCCTCTCTGCCGAAGGTAAAAGCGTGATTCACAACATAGAACAGATTGACCGGGGGTACCAGCGCATCGATCAGCGATTGAATGCCTTGGGCGCTTCCATCAAGCGCGTTTGACCCGTTTAGGTTTTGGTATTATATTTGTAACTGTCTCTGCAAAACATTTAAAAAGCTATGAAAAAATTGAGATTTCTTTTGCTGATTGCCGGTGTGGCCACCATGGCCTTTGGTTTCACGCGTCAACTCGCTCCTACGGGCACCAACATCGGCGACCGAGCCATCGACTTGGCGTTCACCAGTCCTGAAGGTAAAACCATTTCATTATCGTCCCTGAAGGGCAAAGTGGTATTGTTGGATTTCTGGGCTTCCTGGTGTGGACCTTGTCGCAGGGAGAACCCTACCGTTGTAGCGGCCTATAACAAATACAAAGATGTAAAATTCAAAGGCGGAGCCAAAGGTTTTACCGTTTACGGTGTCTCCATGGATCAGAATAAGGATGCATGGGTCAAGGCCATCCAACAGGATGGTTTGATTTGGCCGAACCACGTCAGTGACTTGGGTGGTTGGCAATCAAAGCCTGCTCAGATTTACCGCGTGAACTCCATCCCCGCCAGTTACTTGATCGATCACAACGGGGTGATTGTGGGCAAAAACCTGCGTGGCCCAGCCTTGGAGGAAGCATTGGAAAAAATGCGCTGATC
>JBMTLM010000097.1:0-6759 GCA_049431185.1 Bacteroidia bacterium
GAACGCTGAATAATTTACAAACGTATCAAAAGTGATTCCGCCGCCCCCGATGGCTATCGGGGTCGAATGCGGAACACTGAATAATTTACAAACGTTTCAAAAGTGATTCCGCCGCGACTCGAACGCGGAACCTACTGCTTAGAAGGCAGTTGCTCTATCCAGTTGAGCTACGGAACCGAGGATTGTAACAGGAAAAAAAACCGACCACTAAGGATCGGTTTTATGTTTTTTGTCGGGGTGGCCAGATTCGAACTGACGACCTCCTGCTCCCAAAGCAGGCGCGATACCGGGCTACGCTACACCCCGAACGGTACACTTTTGGTGTTTGGTGGGTTTCTGTGACTCTGAGAACTCATCCCCCCTGGCACCAGCGGTGAGGGAGGGATTCGAACCCTCGGTACGGTTACCCGTACGACAGTTTAGCAAACTGTTCCTTTCGGCCTCTCAGGCACCTCACCAAACAAGGGTGCGAAGGTACAAATTAATGGTTGAATTTTCCAACCATCTAACGTTGAAAAACACTGAA
This sequence comes from Bacteroidia bacterium, assembly GCA_049431185.1. Lineage (GTDB taxonomy): Bacteria > Bacteroidota > Bacteroidia > AKYH767-A > OLB10 > JALRAP01. Next base: position 527 of record JBMTLM010000097.1, read on the forward strand.
AGTGTTTACATTAATCCTAAAAGGCATTTCCTACTTTTGTCTACAAAGCGCTCATTTTCATGCCTCGTAATGCATATTCTACCCTATTATTGGCTTGCTTGGTGTCGGCCTGTGGCACAAACCCCAACGCGGAAATCTCCACTCATTCCATCTCTGACTCGATCAAATTCATCCCACTACCCGATGATGGACCCTTTCTGAATCAGTGGTCAACCACCAACACCCTTGTTTATCATCTCTCATCCGAGCCAGATGTGCTGCATCCCTGTAATGGGTTTTCATCAGCCCGTGCTGAAATATTGCAATACACCCAAATGTACCTTGTTAGGACCGATATGCGCACACTGGAATCGGCTCCTGCTCTCTTAACCCATTATCCCACTCTCAACGAGGATGGCGTATCATATGATTGTGAACTGAGAAAGGACGTGACCTGGGATGATGGATCAAGAATCACTTCAGCCGATGTGATTTTTACTGCCAAAGCGAATAAATGCCCCTTGACCGAGAACCCTAATACCAGGCCCTATTGGTCGATTCTCAAGGAAATTATTCCTGACTCCACCGATGCTCACAAATTCACGGTGGTGATGCACAAACCCTACATATACAATATTTTGCTTTGGTCGGATTTCCCCATCATGCAACAAAGCAAATTTGACCCCAATCGTGTCTTGAATGCCTTTTCATTCACGCAGTTTGATGACTCCACGTTCATGGCTTCGAGAGATGCCCGATTAATCCAATGGAGTAAGGCCTTCAACGGCCCCGACAATAGCCGAAACCCGCAGTTTCTTACGGGAGCCGGACCTTACCAGGTGGTTGCCTGGACATCAGGACAGGAAGTGGTTTTGGAAAAAAAACAAAATCATTGGTCGGAACGCTCCGCATCCATTTATGAAAAATCACATCCTCAAAAAATTGTTTTTAGAATCAACAAGGACCCCAAGTCGCAGGTATTGGAGTTTAAAAACATGACTTACGATGGAAGCAACTCGCTCTCCACTCGAACATTGATTGAACTGATGTCGGACTCCAATTTCACCCGAAACTACCATGCCAGGTTCACCGATTCATTCAGCTACTCCTACCTGGCTATGAATGTTCGTCCAGATGGCATCAAACATCAAAAACTGTTTGATGACAAAATGGTTAGAAAAGCGATATCCATGTTGGTTCCCTATGATGAATTGAATGCCGTCATCAACCAAGGACATAACAAGCGCATGATCGGACCGGTATCCCGCTTTAAAAAAGACTTTGATTCCACCTTGGTTGCCATCCCCTTCAACTTCAAATCGGCCACACGGCTGTTGGCACAATCGGGATGGAAGGATGCGGACAAGGATGGCGTTTTGGAAAAGAAGATTGACGGTAAACTAACCCCCTTCTCATTTACCCTATCTTACCACACCAATTCACCGGAATGGAAGGACTATGCCATCATGCTTAAAGAGGCATTTGGCAAGGCTGGGCTGAAAGTCGAACTTCTGCCAATGGAGTTTGCCGTATTAATGGCCAATGCAAGAAAACACGACTTCGATATGTTCCTGGGCTCAATGGCCCAATCGGCTGCGCCCGAAGATTTCACCCAGTTGTGGCATACGGACTCATGGAAGTCTGGTGGAAATAATTATACCGGTTTCGGAAACGAGTCGAGTGACGCATTGATCGATTCCATAAAAACCATTGCAGATTTAAAGAAACGAATACCTTTGTCAAATCGTTTGCAGAAATTGGTGTACGATGAACAGCCCATGGTATTCTTGTTCTGCTCGACTAGAAGAAATGTGATACACAAGCGATTCAGCAAAGCTGAAATGTATTTCGAAAGGCCAGGCATCCAATTGAATCAGTTGATGCTTCGGACCAAGAATCCCAACTTGTAAACCCTGCTATGGCGTTGTATATTTTCAAAAGGATACTATGGTTCATTCCAGGTATGTTTTTCGTTTCCTTGATCGCCTTTGCGATCAGTTACCATGCGCCAGGAGATCCATTGGATGTTATACGAGCGGAAGTTGAGCGAACAGATCCTGAAAATCCCGAAAAAGAAGCGGCCATTATCCAACAATGGAGGGCAAAACTCGGTTTGGACTTACCCGTGTTTTATCTGTCACTTGCCTCCCTCAGTACCCCAAGTCCGCTTCTATCTGCACAACTCACCCCTGAAGAACGTGTGGCACTTAAAAGATTGGCCTTTCAATCTGGCAATGCGGCCAATTCGCGACTGTTGCAAATGTCGTATGAGAGCCTGTGGCAAGTTTTAGCCTCGGACACCGGAGCCATCGAAGAGCGTAAACGTGAACTCGCTTTGGTCAGAATCAATGCACTCAAAACCGCCGATAGCCAAGAGGAGATCCAACAACTGATGGACGAGATCAGAAACTTGAAGATCCTCGATCCAATGTTTAATCAAAAATATCACCAAACAGATAAACTATTCAGGAAATGGAGAATTGAGACATCCGTTTGGAGGTCATGGACGCCGACAATCCATTTTCACCCAGACAACCAATATCACCGATGGCTGCTTGGCGATCCCCATGGTATATCCAAAGGCGTTTTAATGGGCGACTTCGGCTATTCCCTGATCACCAAACAAGCAGTATCAGAAACGTTATACTCAAGATTCAAATGGTCGGCCGCTTTAGCCGTGATGGCTGTTTTGCTCGCTTTCTTGGTGAGTGTACCCATCGGCGTTTGGGCAGGAGCCCGACCAGGCAGTTGGTTCGACCGAATCGTACAAATCAAATTGTTTTTGTTTTTCTGTATTCCGACATTTTGGATGGGCACCATCTTATTGGTTGTTTTCGCAAATCCTGATTTACTACCCTGGTTTCCTGCTTCTGGCATCGCCCCACCTGGAGGGTTTCCACCCTCTATGACCCTTTTTGATAAGATGATTTCTACCATGCCCTATTTGGTGCTTCCCGTGTTTTGCTATACCTATGCAACCTGGGCCTTCACCTCTCGGGTCATCAGGAGCGCTGTTCGTGACAATATGCACCAGGATCACATACGAACCGCCAAAGCCAAAGGGTTGCCATTACCTCAAATCGCCTTTAAGCACGCCTTGAAAAACGCACTACTACCGGCCATCACCGTATTCGCTGAAGTTTTTCCCATGGCAGTCGGCGGCTCTGTCATCGTTGAAACCATTTTCAGCATTCCCGGAATGGGTTTTGAGACCGTGCAAGCTGCGTTGAACCGAGATTACCCCGTGATTATTGCCGCATGTACCTTTTCTGCCTTATTGACGATGTCTGGAACCCTTGTAGCCGACATATTATATACCATGGCAGATCCACGGATCAAACTGAAAGGAGGAAACAATGGTTGAGCCATTGATCCCAAAAAAGCAAAAACTTCCTTGGGGTTTGCAAATATCGATATGGTTTTTGATGCTGTTGGCTATCATTTCCCTGATTGCATCCCTGATTGCCAACGATAAGCCTCTGTATGTAAAAGTGGGAGACCAAACTTGGTTCCCTGCGCTGACCAATGAATCGTACTACGACCAAGATTTATTGTTTTCAGACCTTGCGCAATTCACCTCTGACACGATTACCGTAGTGATGCCCTTGATTCCATATGCGCCGGGGGCCAGTGACATTGAGAATTCGGGGTTCAAATCGCCACAACAAACCCAGTTCAAGGATGATGGCGGCACCAGGAAAATGTTGCAAGGATGGGAACGGCATCACTTGGGTACCGGAAAGCGCGGCGAGGACCTGCTTTCTGGAATCATTCACGGCACACGTATATCCTTGTCGACTGGAATATATTGTACACTGATTGCAGGTTTCATCGGTATTTTACTAGGTGCCATTGCCGGGTATTTTGGTGATGATGGCATCCGAATCAAAAGAGGAACCGCCATCACCATAACCCTCGGTGTCATCCCTGCGTGGTTTTATGCGTTTAATTTGCGAACCTGGATGCTCACAGAAGGAATGCCTGCCACCACAGGTATTGCGGCATTACAAGTCGTTGCTTCAATCGCTATTTTCATATTGGTGATCATGTTTTGCGCGCTACCCGGCATGCTGTTGAGTTTACTGCCATTCCTCAAACAACCGGTGAGGTTTCCCGCAGATTGGCTGATCTCAAGAGTCATAGAGCTGGTCAATTCCTTGCCAAAACTGATCATTATCATTTCTCTGGCTGCCGTATCTCGTCCTAGCCTGGCGAATATCATCTTACTCATCGGGCTCACTTATTGGACAGACATAGCCAGACTTACGCGCGCGGAGCTCCTGCGGATCAGAAGTACTGATTTCATCGCATCAGCAAAATCATCAGGTGCCTCCCCTCTCCGCATCTTATTCAAGCATGCATTACCCAATGCCACGCCGGTGATGTCGGTAGCTTTAGTTGCCTGCATGGCATCCGCCATCATCACTGAGTCATCCCTATCCTTTCTAGGGCTGGGAGTTCCTGTTGACCTGGTTACCTGGGGCTCACTTTTGGCTGGAGCCAGAGAGGAGTTTGATGCCTGGTGGCTGGTGGTGTTCCCTGGAATCATGTTGCTTTTAACCATCCTGTCTTTAAACAAGGTGGCTGATGCCATTTCCACTGCGCATAAAGGATATTAAGGCGAGGTTTTTTTTTCTTGCACCCCTCCTCCGAACAAGGCAAAATCATACTTGCACGGATCAATGTCATCGAAGTATAAAAGGTTTTCATACAGCTCCTCAACGGACTGCCAATCGTTTTGCGTACGGCGTAATATTCCCAGTTCACGAGCCACCCTGCCAGAGTGCACATCTAACGGGCATCTCAACACACGCATCGGAACGTCTTGCCATATACCAAAATCCACGCCCCTTTGGTCTTGCCGCACCATCCATCGCAAAAACATACAAAAGCGTTTGGCGGCTGAATTTTTCAAAGGGTCGGAAAAATGCTTTGCCGCCCTATTTGGCAACATATCGTCAAAAAACGTGATGCGAAGATGATGAATTGCCGCAGACATGTCATTATTCGAAACCGTCAATGCCTTGGTAAAAGCATGATGCAAACCACCTTTTTCGCGATAAAGCTTTACAAGCAGCCGAATGAACAACATACAATCCGAACCGTTGAAGGTGCGATGTACAAATACACCAAATCGCTTTAAGTCTGCGGGCTTACAACCCATCAAGAAATCATAGGGCGCATCATCCATCAGCAACATCAACTGAGAGGCGTTTTTTAAAATGGTTTGTCGCTGCCCCCAAGAGATGGTAGCCGTCAAAAAACCGGAAATTTCCCGATCCTCTTTCTTTTGATATCGGTGAGGGATACTGATCGGATCATGCTCAATAAAGTCCATGCGGTTAAACCGGTCATGTTCTGATTCCAGAAACTCTTTGACCAAAATGACATCGGTTGCCGAAAGTTCCATCTCAAAAAAAGCCCTTACACCTTACGACCCAGACTTTTCAGCGACCTGAAAATGATTTTCAAATCCTTGGATGGATCATAATCGCGGGCGTAAATCTGGTTGAGACGTGTTACCACTGACGGATCCAAATCGGCACCAACAACCGCATCCATTGGAGTTAAAACACCGGGGCGAATCGAACTTTGCACAGCGATACCCGGGGATGTCGACAAGCCTACCCATGACTTGGAGGAGAACAAAACCGAGAAAACATTCCTGATCAATCCTAATCGGCTATTCACCATAAACAGCAAAACTGGAAGACATAACAAGATAGCTATGGTAACACTCACATCCAACATGCGTTTTTTACGACGATTAGCAGGAGAAGTGATTGCGTCGACATCCATCAGATACAAGTCGCCTTGGTCATTGATGGAATTACTACCGATAATGAAGAGGCTCTCGGGAGGTGCAATCTTGTATTCCAAATCCAGCTTGCTCAATTGCAGCATTCGGTTAATGATCTGATGAGAGGAAAGGTCTTGCGAACAGAAAATGATTTCATTGATGTCGTACATGGAAACGATGTCTTCCAAGCTATCGAGTTCACCCAAAAGCAAGCCACCATATGTGTCAAGATTTTCATGCTTGGGAGATACGAATCCCAAGAAATTGGTTTTAGAACCGGAAAGTTTCAAAATGGATAAGACCCGTTTACCCTCATCGGGAGCGGCTACAATGAGCAAGTTCTTTTTACGATTGGTATCCAACCTGAATCCGTCAAGATTCAAGATATCCAAAACAAATCGCAAGGAAGTAATGGATAAAGAGGCCCAAACAGTCCCAAGTACAATCATGGCAC
>JBMTLM010000098.1:0-6733 GCA_049431185.1 Bacteroidia bacterium
TTATAAGCTAACACCTGGCCGCCAAAGAGGCTACATCATCCACATTTCCAGTGCGAAGCAGACACAAACAAGGATAAGTCGAATAGGAAAATATAGAAATCAAATCATTCAAGGGTTTGGTATGCATGATTAGTGACTTATTAAGGTACTAATCATAAACGGTCGTGAATTTTTTCGAAGTCAGCCAAAAATGCAAAGGTTTGTCAAGCCACAAACATTTTTTATTTTCACCACATGAACGCATTGAAAATAATTCTTCCCAGCTTATTGCTGTGGGCCTGTAATCAAAACCAGCAGGACACTCAACCATTTTCCTGGCCAGACGCAAAGCCGCCGATTGCGATGCAAAAGGAGTATGTGCGCATCATCCATGGTGATACAGTTGCAGATCCGTATTTCTGGCTTAAGGATTACTATGACAAAGGTCCTGACAGCAGCAAGGTGATTGATTATTTGAATGCCGAGAATGCATATACGGAAAAGATGATGTCGGGCACCGTTCAACTGCAAGAACAGTTGTTCCAAGAAATGAAAAGACGCGTGCCTGAGGATGATGCCACTGCTCCCATTTTTGACAATGGCTATTACTATTACTCCCGCACCGAAGCGGGGAGCCAGTATTTCAAATATTGCCGCAAAAAAGGAAGTCTGGGCGCCACTGAGGAAGTGTTACTGGATGTGGACCAAATGGCCAAGGGAAAGTCGTTTTTCAGCGTGACAGGTTATGATATGAGCGACGACAACAACCTTTTGGCTTACGCTGCAGATGAAATTGGCCGTCGACAATACACCATCCACATTAAAAACCTGCAAACGGGTGAAACATACAAAGACGCCATCAGAGGCACTAAAGGCGATCCATGCTTCGCAGCCGACAACCAAACCATTTTTTACACTTCAAATAATCCGCAAACACTTTTAAGCGAACAAATCAAAAGACATGTGTTGGGTCAAGATGTCAGTCGAGATGTAGTGGTATTTACCGAAACTGATAAATCCAACTACATCGGCGTTAGCCGTAGCAAAAACAAAAAACACATCATCATCACTTCACAAGCCACCCTAAGCAGCGAGGTGAAAATCATTGATGCCTATAAGCCGCATAGTCCTTATCGTGTTTTTGCCAAGAGAGTGCCCAATGTGCTTTACAGCATTGTGCCGCTTGAAGATAAATTCCTGGTGCTTACCAATTGGAACGCGGAAAACTTTCAATTGATGGAATGTACCATCGACCAAACCGAAAGTGCCTTTTGGAAAGAGGTGATTCCCCATCGCCAGGATGTTTTAATGAAATGGGTAGATGAGTTTCGCGAATTTCTGGTGATTGAAGAACGGAAAGGAGGGCAAACCCAAATCCGTTTCATCAACCGTAAAAGCAATGAAAGCCACTACCTTGCTTTTGATGAGCCGGTGTATACCGCCTACCCCGGTCTCAATCCCGACTATGAATCAAAACTATACCGTTACAATTACTCCTCTCAAGTAACCCCTTATAGCGTTTATCACTACGACCATGTCAACAGGAAAAAAATCCTGTTGAAACAAAAATCTGTTGCAGGTTACGACCCAAAGCAATACGTACAAGAACGACTTTTTGCCACCGCTCGCGATGGATCAAAAGTTCCCATCAGCATTGTATATAAGAAGGGTTTTGAAAAGAATGGCAAGGCCCCTTTGTTGCTGAATGGATACGGTGCTATTGGATTCAGCTTGGATCCCGTATTCAACAGCGAACGGATTAGCCTACTCGATCGTGGATTTGCGTTTGCCATAGCGCATATCCGTGGTGGCGACGATTTAGGCCGGCATTGGTACGAAGAAGGAAAATTGATGCAAAAGAAGAATACCTTCACCGACTTCATTGATTGTGCCAAACACCTAGTTGAAAACCGTTATACGAGCCCTGAACATCTCTATGCCCAAGGGGGTAGCTCAGGAGGACTGCTCATGGGCGCCGTTACCAATATGGAACCGAAACTTTGGAATGGTGTAATTGCCAATGTGCCGTTTGTGGACGTGGTAAACTCCATGCTAGATGAAAACATGCCACTCACCACCAATGAATATGATGAGTGGGGCAATCCGAACAACAAGGAAGCTTACTTCTACATGAAAAGCTATAGTCCGTATGAAAACGTCGAACGGAAAGATTACCCGAATATGCTAGTCACTGGTGGCTTGCACGATAGCCAAGTCCAATATTTTGAACCAGCCAAGTGGGTAGCCAAACTTAGATCCATGAAAACCGACAAGAACGTTTTGATATTGAAAACAGAGATGGATTCAGGTCACTCGGGTGCCAGTGGAAGATTTGACAATCTTAAACAGATAGCCGTTGAATACGCGTTTTTGCTTTCGCTTGAAGGTAAACGAGAGTAAAATTATAAGTGTGTTTCACCATGGAAAATATTTTGAAAAACATGGTGCCATCTACGTAAACTTAAAAATAAAGGAACATCTCATTAAACCTTATCAGAAAGATAGCGTCTTAACCACTTAAACTGATAAACAATGAAGTTCCAGACTACATTAATAACTACACTATTATGTTGCATAAGTCAATTGACTGTTGCACAATGGCAAATTTCCACAGGCACGGCTGGCTTAAACATGCAGAGCCTGCTGCATAAGGGCACTTATGATTTTGCTGGTGGTGCCACAGGAGCCTACCGATCAATCGACAGTGCAGCAACCTATTCCTTTTCAAATGCCGGAAATGATGCTGTTGGCCCAACCAGGGGATTTACGAAAGACTCCAATTATGTTTACACTTGTACCAGTCAAGGTGTGTACAGAAGTTCAGACAATGGTGCAAATTGGATTACTAAAAGTTCGGGGATAACCAATTTACTAAGCAGTGGTATTACCGGCGTAGGCACCAAGTTGTTTATGGTGGGTGTAGGAGGTGTTTATATGTCAACGGATAGCGCGGAGAATTGGAGTATAACCGGGTTATCGGGTGTTGATGTAAGAAGCATCACAGCCATGCAGGATACGTTATATATTGGAACGCTTAACTCTGGAATTTATAAAAGCATTGATTGGGGCGTCAATTGGATTCCTGTGAACAATGGACTAGGGGCTTCGAATGGCTTCAGGGCCATTGAATGTAAAGGAACGACCCTATTCGCTGCTGGCCCGATTGGTACAGGTGTTTATCGATCTACCGATTTTGGTGCAAACTGGGTCTTGTTAAGTGGCGGACTTCCCTCTGGATCATTCAGGGGCTTTGCCAGTAACAACCAGTTGATTGTTGCAGGCTCCTTTGGAGCCGGCGTTTATTATTCAACAGATAATGGTAATAATTGGACTGCCATCAATAATGGGTTAACAGATTTACAGATATTTGACTTGGAACTTAATGACCATTATATAATAGCGGCAACCAATACCGCTGGCGTGTTTCGATATCCGATTGCGAGCTTGAATTTATCCGGTGTCGGATCAGATTTAAACGAGGAAAACCTGATCAGCATTTTTCCCAACCCAACCACAAACGAGATTCACATAAAAACAAATAATATACTTTCCGGATCGGATTATACTGTTTTTGATGGCGCAGGAAAAGCCGTATTGAGCGGGATTCTCCATGCTGATGATACAGTTATCGAGTTAGGTCATTTGCCTAATGGCGTTTATTCATTAAATGTTGGGGGATATTTGAAACATTCCTTTAAAGTTATTAAAGAATAATGCTAGATACCGAGATCGTTTTTAAGGGGACTTCAGTGATTTCATTTGTCTCAGTAGTATCCTAAAATCATTCTTGATGATTTTTAACAACTTCAACCGTTAGGATTACGACATCATCAGAAACTTCCTCTCGATTAAAATAGATTAGTGAATAGAGCAGCTATTATTGAATCAAATAATGGTTACAGTCACCTTAGAGTAAAAAAAGGGGGTTGGATGTATCTTTCATTAAGCGTTTATAACTTTGACCAGTGCATTGGCTCAAGGAATTGGTTTGTGAAAACCTCCCCCTAGCTGTTGCGTATTTAAACACATCATGCTCAAAAGCCCTTGGTTTAGTCCAAACTAAAATCATTGTTATGAAATCCCACTTAGCCATTTCTTTATTACTTATTGTCTTTACCTCATCCATTCACGCGCAATCCAATGGATGGAATAACGGAGGTGGAAACGCTTATAGAAACGGTTTTGTAAATACAATAGGACCAACTACCGATAGCGTCTTGTGGCAAGCAAATGCAAGTGGCATTTTTGGAACTCCATTGTTTATCGAAGGAAATTATTTGGTTACCATGCGTTTTATCAGCATGACCAATGCTCCTGTAGAATGTTATGATTTGAATACAGGCAATTTGTTATGGAGTGTGGATGTAACCAACCAAAGTGGCAGGTCGTTGCCTGTTGGCCTCAGGGATGAGCGTGTTTATGTTGTTCGATATACGGAGAGTCTGAATGATTCATTATACGCATTGAATGTATTTGACGGCTCGTATATGTGGACCTCTAATGCCACAGTTTCGAATTATATAACTGAAACAGGTGTTTTTGATTCCTTGGGATATTTTTACATACTGGGTAACAACTTTGACAAAACCGTTAAAATAAATCCCAGCAATGGTCAAATGATTTGGCAAACGAACACCGTACCCATGGCCTCGGGTAGTGGGGAGATGGCTATCCATAACAGCTCTACAAAAGGCTACACATTGGAACAATTGGGCGGCTTGTCGTACCTATGGGCCATAGATTTATTGACTGGACAAAAGCTCTACAGTTTACACATACCACAACTGGTACCAGGTGGGAATGTGTGTCAAAGTGCCCTCATGGTCGGTTTCGACGGAACCATTTACGTGCACCTTACAGAAGACAACATTGCATCGGTTACTGATAACGGATCAGGATTCAACATCAATTGGCAGACTGTTATCCTTGGTAATTCTTCTTTCAGTTTGATGTGTGTAGGAGCTGACGGCTCAATATACGCTCCAACCGATGGCCGAATCATCCGTTTGAATCCGGTTAATGGAGCCGTTGTGAACCTGTCAGCGCCAATTACACAAGGCGGATTTTTCTCACCCCGGTTAACAGCCACCAGTAACAATGTGATATATGCAACCAACGGAGAAAACTATGTTTATGCTCTCGATCAAAACCTAAATCTCCTCTGGTCGGATTATATCCCCAACACCAATACCTCAGGAGTATGTGTTTCACCTAATGGACTTGCAGCTGTATGCGGTCAGGGATTCATTCGGGTTTACACCCCCACGCAAACATCGAATTTGTTAGAAAACACTTTGCCGAATATTAGCTATTATCCGAACCCCGCTAAATCATTCTTAAACATTTCGGTAGATGGATGGAGTGAGGATATAAATTATTCCTTAATAGACATTTCAGGAAGGCAAGTCAGCTCCGGAACCATTTCCAATAGCCCATACCAGATTGATCTGTCGATATTGAGTAAAGGGTTATATTTTCTTGAATTGAATGGACGTGAAAAAAGCATGAAAATCATCAAGGAATAGTTTATACTTCTTTGATGCTTGTATATTTGGCTAGGGAAGCCGTTTGCCATATGCTGGATACTCCATTTTGTAATTATAAAAAAGCAATAGGCATTGGAAAATCCATAATAAGCACCCCAAAAGTGTTTAAATAACGCCTCTCAACCAACATTCCTCCAAATTGATAGATTCAAAAAATTAAAAATCCATGGTCCAAAATGAATATCGGCATCTGATTGGTAGCGTGCTATTCGCCGTTTTTCTAATTCCATCTCATTTATTGGCCCAGGTGTTTCAAAACACCGCTACATTCCCCAATGCGCGATATGCGCATGCTTCGGAAAAGTCGTTGAATGAAAATGTGCTGATTTTTGGCGGGGTAATAGCAAGCGGCTCCAACATCAACAGCGTTTATGAATATGACCCGTTTTTAAATTCGTGGACTCCCAAGGCCAGCATTCCAAATGCCGCTGGATTAAGTAAAAGCGCTAGCGTACGTCTCAACAACGGAAATGTGATTTTATTTGGCGGTTCCCAAAATGGCTCCGTACCGCAATCCAACAAAACATTTCAATACAATATTAATTCCGACTCATGGTCGTTGCTGGCAAACCTACCTAACTCGCAAGGAAGGGAACAAATGCGAGCCACCCTATTAAATGACACGCTTGTATTGTTAACGGGCGGTTTAAGTTCGAGTGCATCTGCATTGAATTACCTAAGCGGTTGCTATCTGTATAACACAAATGACAATACATTCACTCAGGTGGGTAATTTACCTGCAGGGGTCATCAACCACACCTCCACCCTGCTACCAAACGGCGAAGTGTTGGTCACTGGTGGCTTCGATGGGAATGCGGCCAGGAATGAAGTGCTTGTGTTTAACTTACAAAACGGATGGAGAATATTGCCTTCCACCTTAAGTCTTGCCGTAAGTTCGCATAGAGCGCAACTATTAAGCGGCAAGGTTTACATATACGGAGGATTCAACATTCCTTTATTTCAGTTTTCAAACCTGATGCATGTTTACGATCCGCTACTTGATACGATCATAAATGCCAACTCTGGCCCCATTGCTTGTTCCCAATTTGCCATGGCTCCATACAATTCCAGCATACTTATTGCCGGAGGAAACCGGGAATTTCCAAATGGAAACTTTGGAGTTACAGATGAAGCTTACCTATATGACATCAATACCAACAGCTTTTCAACCATAACTAACCTGCCTGATGCGAGAAGCGAAATGGAGG
>JBMTLM010000099.1:0-6698 GCA_049431185.1 Bacteroidia bacterium
GGTGGATATTCCTGTGCCCATCCCAAGAAGGGAAAAAGCGCAACGATGGCTATCCAAAAAAAGTTAATAGCCTGTTTGCACCTCATCGGACAGTTCGTTGATATCGTTCTGTGATCTGGGGAAATGTGATGCCAGTACGGCTCCCACCTCTTGAACGGCATTGATCACACCTTCTTGCATATGGCCGGATTTAAATGATGAGGCCATTCTGGATGAAACTTCTTCCCAAAATGCATCTCCTACATGCTGATGAATGCCGGCATCGCCGATAATGCAAAACTTGCGGTCGAGATAAGCGATGTAAATCATCACGCCGTTACGAAGAGCGGTATTCGACATGCCCAACTTTTGGAACAGGTAAGCGGCATGATCCAGCGGATCCTCCTTCACATGTTTATCCAGGTAAACACGGATTTCGGCAGAGGTTTGTAACTCTGCCGTTTGAACCGCTTCCCTGATGGCATTCAGGTCTTGGTCTGTGAAAACGGTCTTGGTGTTCAAATGGCAGTGGTAGGTTTAAAATTCAACTTTCGGAGCCTTTTCCGCACCAGCGTCTGCTTCGAAATAAGGACGAGCTTCAAAACCGAACAGGCCAGCCATCAAATTGGAGGGAAACGACTTGACACTTTTGTTGTAGACCTTTACGGCTTCATTGAAGTTGTTTCTGGAAACCTTGATGCGGTTTTCGGTGCCCGTGAGTTCGACCTGTAGCTCCAAAAAATTCTGGTTGGCTTTCAAGTCGGGATATTGTTCAACGGTGACCAACAACCGGCTCAAGGAACTGGAGACCGCGCCTTGGGCGTTTTGAAATGCCTTCAGGTTTTCTTCGGTCAAGTTGCTGGCATCAAATTTCACTTGCGTGGCTTGAGCCCTGGCTTGCACCACCGCCTCTAAAGTAGATTTTTCAAAATTGGCATACCCCTTTACGGTGCTAACCAAATTCGGAATGAGGTCAAGCCTGCGTTGGTAGTCACTTTCCACGTTTTGCCAGGCGGCATCAGCTTCTTCGTTTTTAGATACCAATCCGTTGTAGCTGGAGGCGAGCAGTAAAACGACTACCAGAACGGCGGCCGCTATGATCAGGATTCTTTTCATGACAATGATATTTGGGTTAAAGATAACAATTCCACTGGCAAATGGTTCAGGGTCGCACGCTCCACTCAATTCGCAACATCCTGGTCGTTTGATCGTTGATTTTGAACCGGTCGTCAATTCGGAAAGGAGCCAGCCAAACAATTTCTTGTCCCGAGCAAACGGCATAGGCCGTGGCTCGATCCACATAGCTCGTTTTCATGTCTGTGAAAAAATCACTGACCAACTTGCTATGATGCATGCCCAATGGATGAAAACGATCGCCGGCTTTGATGCTTCTTATTTCAAGAGGGAGGTTCAATGCGTCTGCGGCTAGGTACGCCACATGCGGTTTGCCGAAGTCCTGACCCGGTTGTTCAACCACGTTGATCTCAAAAGTCCCGAACCGGGTTTCTATCGCGTTACTTCCTGTTGTTAGATTGTATGTTTCCTCCGCATCCAGGTGTTCCATGTTCACTACAACCAACTGCTGGCGGTCTTTGATGATTTTCCAATGGTTTTGGATGAAATGCACTCCTGATTGTGTGTCGTTTTTTAAAAGGACTTCACAGGCTTCAAAAGCGAAACCTTGTTCCTTTAATAGATGATAAAGTATCGTGGCGGGCTCAGGAAAATTTTGCAATGATACGATATCAATCGTTTTAAAGGTTCCGTGATGATGAAGGTTGCAGCAGGTTGCTTCGGCTTGTTGAAAGATGTATGAAAGAATGTTTTCATAACGACCCACGATGGATGCATGTTTGTTGAGGGCATCTTCCACTTTTGGGTTGATGCTTTGAAGCAAAGGCATTACTTCGTGCCGAATGAAATTGCGCTCGTAATGGGTGTCTTGATTCGACGCATCCTCTCGCCAAGTGATCTGATGTTTTTGTGCGTAATCAACTAGCTCTTGCCGGTGGCAGCGGATCAATGGTCGAATGACTCGGTCGTTTTTGGCACGGATGCCATGCACTCCCGCCAAACCGGCACCTCTCATCAAATTCAACAAAACCGTTTCGGCAACGTCATTCGCATGGTGTGCGGTAGCGATGTGGCTGCAGTGTTCTTTTACGGCTAGCTCCTTGAACCATGCGTAGCGCAATTCCCGAGCGGCCATTTGTATGGAAATACCGTTATCACGAGAAAAATTATCCGTATTAAATGATTTAGAAAAACATCGGATGGAAAGTTGCTCAGCGGTATTACGTACTAGTTGTTCATCTGCATCCGATTCACTTCCCCTCAATTTAAAATTGCAATGGGCAACCATGACTTCAAGCTGCGTCTGATGTAGCATATGTAGCAACACCATGGAGTCGATTCCACCACTCACGGCCACCAACACCTTTGCGTCAGGTGCAACGCCCATGTTCGCAAGCTCATCCTTTAGTTTATGTAGGAGGTCCATGGCCTTTTATGCAGTGGCCTCCTCCACTTGGATGCCCGTTGCCAGCAACTGCGGCTTTAGTTTCATTAGGCACTCCTGCCATTCCGATTCCATATTGCAATGGATGGTGATGGCGCCGCCTGCGGTAATGGTGGCAATGTTTTTGTTTAGGTCGAGACAGATGGCACGAATCACCACATTCAAATCATAATATCCTCCAGGCGCAAAAAATCCGATGCTCCCGGAAAACAAGCCACGTTTAAATTCTTCCAAATGATCGATGATTTTCATGGCGCTGATCTTGGGCGCGCCGGTCATGGATCCCATGGGGAAGGTGGCTTTCAGCACATCCTTTAGATTCACATCGGGTTTTAGCTCGCATGCGATGGTGGAAACCATTTGGTGGGAGGCGGCAAAAGTTTGAACGCCGAAAAGCTCTTTCACTTCCACGCTACCACGTGCAGCCACCTTGGAAAGGTCGTTGCGCACCAAGTCAACGATCATCACGTTTTCGGAACGTTCCTTGGAGCTTTGGGCGAGGGCTTCTTTGATTTGAGTATCTTCCTCCTGAACAGGTGAGCGCCGTGCGGTACCTTTCATCGGTTGGCTCACCAGCTGTTCGTAGTCGTGTTGCAGGAATCGTTCCGGACTGGCACAAACCACCGCCTTGTCATCATTTTGATACAGCACAGAAAACGGGTTTGGTGAGTAAGTGCACAATTGTTTAAACAGGGAGGCCGGATCGCAGCTATCAAACCTTGCCACAATTTGTTGACACAAGGTGGCCTCATATATGTCTCCTCGTTGAAGATGACGCAAGACGGAATCAAAAGCCACACGGTAGCTTTCTTGATCGATTTTTTGGATGGGACGAAATCCTTCGGAATGAAGATAGGCCATTCGGTCAGTGGCCATCAGTTCTGAAAAAACCTCCTCCGGATCTTTGTGGGCCGAGTGCACACACAACAAACCGGTTTCATCCACCGAAAAAACCACCTCCGGCACAAAGCCATGCACCATTGGAAACGTAATTGGAGCTGATCCTGTTGACACCACATCTTCCAATTCGTTTTTGAGATCATAGGAGATGGCGCAGCCAATCCAGTTGAGTGCTCTTTGGTGTTTGGAAATAAACTCTTGTAGAGCGTTCAAAGCATTGATATCCGCTTTTACTTCTTCAACCACGCCCGCCATCGCTACAAATGCATACCGGTTGCCATGGTGCGCCGCCGTTCCGTGCTGATGTCCATGCGAGTCGAAAAACGCAAAAGTGTGATAGGTTTTAACATATCCCATCACCCGGTCTCTGACATCAGAAACATCCACTTCGAAATAGGCTGGCTGTAACATCGTGCGTAGTACTGGCTGTCAATTAGATCGTTTGGGCGATGAGCTCCACCACTTCTGGAAGGTGCTGCATTTCCAAAGCATGGATTTTGGCCGCCAATGATTCGGGCGTTTCATCCGGGTCAAGTCTCGTGGTGAACTGTCGGATGATGGTGCCCTCGTCATAATGTTCGTTCACGTGGTGAATGGTGATTCCGGATTGTTTTTCGCCAGCGGCAATCACCGCCTGGTGCACATGCATGCCATGCATGCCTTTTCCGCCATAGGAGGGAAGCAGAGATGGGTGAAGGTTGATGATGGGTCCGTTGAATCCCTTAATAAAGGCGTCTGGCACCAGCTTGAGGAACCCGGCCAATACAATCATGTCAATGCCTTCATTCGCAAGTTTAGCCAGCAGCGACCCATCGGTTAAGTCGTGGGTTTTGATGACATGCCCCGGAACCCCTAGAGGCTTGATGCGTTCTAATACATAGGCATCGGGTTTATTCGAATATACCGCTACAATTCGGGCAAAAGGGCTGTGAATCAATTGTTGAACCAGGTTCTCGGCGTTGGAACCCGACCCGCTGGCAAAAACGGCCACCTTTTTCATGCCACAAAGATACCGAAAAGGGTAGCTACCAACAGGGCCTCTGTAGTCTGCTTTTATTATTAAAACACTGAAAGTCAATACATTTTTCATATATTTTGATGATTCGGTTATTAATTTGTTACTTTGCGCCTCTAATCAAAATTCGATTTAGCTATGTCAGACATTGCATCACGCGTTAAAGAAATCATCGTAGACAAATTGGGTGTTGACGCCAGCGAAGTGCAGAACGAATCCAGCTTTACTAATGATCTGGGCGCAGATTCTCTTGATACTGTTGAACTCATCATGGAATTTGAAAAAGCCTTCAACATCGCCATTCCTGACGATCAAGCTGAAAAGATCAGCACCGTTGGTCAGGCTATCGAATACATCCAGGCTCACGCCAAGTAATTTTCCTCGCTGCTGATGAAGCTCAAGCGGGTAGTAGTTACAGGCCTCGGGGCTTTGACCCCGCTCGGCAACTCCGTTTCCGAATATTGGGAGGGTTTGAAGAGTGGCACCAGCGGTGCCGCACCCATTACCCGTTTCGATTGTTCGAAGTTTAAGACGCGCTTTGCTTGCGAGGTCAAGAACTTTGATCCGGAATCCATATTGGAAAGAAAGGAGGCGCGCAAACTCGACCTCTTTAGCCAATTTGGTATTGCTGCCGCTGTACAAGCCATCGAGGATTCGGGCATCACCAAGCATCAAGGTTTCAACCCTGATCGGGTGGGTGTGATTTGGGCCGCCGGCATCGGAGGGCTCCGCACCTTTTGGGATGAGGCGGTTTCCTTTGCCAAAGGAGAAGGCACGCCACGCTTCAATCCTTTTTTCATTCCGAAAATGATTATCGACATTGCGGCTGGACATATTTCCATCCGCTATGGTTTGCGTGGCCCCAACTACGCCACGGTTTCTGCTTGTGCCTCCTCTACGCATGCATTGAATGACGCTTTCATGTTGATCCGATTGGGCAAGGCGGATGCCATTGTCGCAGGTGGATCGGAAGCAGCTATCAACGAGCCTGCCGTGGGTGGGTTCAATGCCATGCATGCCTTGTCGGAGCGCAACGACAGTCCTGAAACAGCCAGCCGTCCTTTCGATTTGGATCGTGACGGATTTGTGATGGGAGAGGGAGGAGCCGCCATTGTTTTGGAAGAGTACGAACACGCCATCGCCCGCGGTGCCACCATCTATGCAGAAATGCGTGGAGGTGGAATGTCGGCCGATGCACATCACATCACGGCACCACACCCCGAAGGTTTCGGAGCCTTGAACGTCATGAAGAACGCACTCTCCGATGCGGAAATGGATCCTTCCATGATTGATTATATCAATGTGCACGGAACTTCCACACCGCTCGGTGACATCAGTGAGGTGAAAGCCATTGAGGGTGTTTTCGGTGATCATGCCTATAAATTGAATATCAGCTCCACCAAATCCATGACAGGTCATTTGTTGGGTGCTGCGGGTGCCATTGAGGCCGTTGCTTCCATTTTGGCGGTGAAGTATGATATCGTGCCACCAACCATCAACCATTTTACAGATGATCCGCAGTTTGATGGTCGATTGAATTTCACTTTCAACAAGGCACAGCACCGCACCATCAACGCGGCATTAAGCAATACCTTCGGTTTCGGCGGGCACAACGCCTCCGTTATTTTTTCGAAGCCCTCGTGAAGTCCACATCCGGATGCTTGCCATCCGGACCCCATATGCTTCTGGTGAATGCGATTTGATTTTTTGCTACCGATTCACGCATGGTTCAGCCCTGATCGTAAGATGTATCAGTCGCTGAAAAACCTGATGGGATTTTATCCGAAAAACATTGCGGTTTACAAGCTTGCTTTTTCACATCGCTCGGCATTAACCGACCCTGCCGGTGGTAAGCAAATGTCGAACGAGCGATTGGAGTATTTGGGTGATGCCGTGTTGGGAGCGATTGTCGCCGAAATGCTGTTCAGGCGATTTCCTTACAGGGATGAAGGTTTTCTGACCGAGATGCGGTCGCGCATTGTGAGCCGAGAGAACTTGAAGAACATTGCCATGAAGATCGGATTGGACAAGTATGTGGTCAATGCATCCGGTCCGGGCATGCATAAGTCCATGTATGGTGATGCTTTTGAGGCATTGATCGGAGCGGTGTTCATTGATAAGGGGTTTGAGGTCACCAAGGATTTTGTAACGGGTCGCATTGTGAACATTCACTTGGACATGGATGCCATTGAAAAATCAGACACGAATTACAAGAGTCGTATCATCAATTGGGCCCAGCGTGAACGTCGTAAGTTGGTTTTTGAGATGGTCCAGGAGGCTTCTCAG
>JBMTLM010000100.1:0-6684 GCA_049431185.1 Bacteroidia bacterium
ATACGCAAGAATCGAGCGGCATCGTCATCTGCGCAATTCAACCAAAACTGATAGAATTGATAAGGCGAGGTTTTCTTGGCGTCCAGCCATACATTGCCCTTTTCCGTTTTTCCAAATTTGCTACCATCGCTCTTGGTGATGAGTGGGGAGGTGAGTGCATAGGCTTCACCGGATGCTTTACGGCGAATCAGTTCGGTGCCGGTTACGATGTTGCCCCATTGGTCTGAACCACCCATTTGCAAGCGACAGCCTTTATTGCTGAAAAGCCAGTAGTAATCGTACCCTTGCACCAACTGATAGGTGAACTCTGTAAAGGAAATACCGGTTTCCAGTCGACGTTTCACCGAGTCTTTGGCCATCATGTAGTTTACGGTGATATGTTTGCCCGCATCGCGGATGAATTGCAGGAAAGACATGCCTTTGAACCAGTCATAGTTATTCACCATTTCCGCGCTATTGGCGCCACAATTGAAATCAAGGAATTTTTCAAGTTGTGCTCTTACACACGACACGTTGTGATTGAGCGTTGACTCATCGAGCAAGTTGCGTTCTTCCGATTTGCCGGAGGGGTCGCCCACCATGCCGGTGGCTCCACCCACCAACGCAATCGGTTTATGGCCGGCGCGCTGGAAGTGCATCAACAACATGATCTGAACCAAATTGCCGATGTGCAGCGAATCGGCGGTAGGATCGAAGCCTATGTAGCCCGTGGCCATGCCTTTTGAAAGGTACTCTTCAGTACCCGGCATCATGTCATGTATCATGCCTTTCCAACGAAGCTCCTCAATGAAATTCATGTTTGATGAAATTTGCTGCAAAGATAGGATTCAACCTCTATACGGCAATCGGTTCCGGAATGCAATATTGTAATCCTCCGGTATGCAAGGAGAGGATTCGGGTACCGCTCTTGAATAAGCCCTTTGAAATCAATTCCTGCAGTCCGAAGAACATTTTGCCCGTGTAAACAGGCTCTATATGAATTTGATTTTTTTCATGGAAATTCCTGCAGAAGGTCTCCAACTCGGCGGTTTTCCGGGCATATCCGCCAAAATGATAATCATGTATCATTTCCACCTTGGAGGATTCAACCGGGAGCTTTTTGTCATCACGAACCACATTGAAAACCAAAAGTCGTTGATGGGGCTTGAGCGATTGAGCCACACCTAAGGCGGTGGAGCCGGTACCACAACAAACGGTGATGATGTCGTAGTGTTCGTCTGGTGGTTCCAGGATTTCGCAGCTTCCCCGGACGCCCTCTTCATTGTTGCCCCCCTCTGGAATAAACCACCAATCCTTGGGTTTTTGTAAAACACCTGTTGCGAATCCGGGCAGGTTTCGCTGTTTGTAACGCGCTCGGTCAACGAAAACCAAATCCATTCCATCGGCCTTGGCCCGTTCCAAAGTGAGATTCATGATCGGCTCACCTCGAATGATTCCCGTGGTGCTGAAGTCATTTTCCCTACCCAACCGTGCAGTGGCTGCTATGTGGTTGGAATAGGCGCCTCCAACGGTCACCAAGTGATTGAATCCAAGCTCCTTGGCACGTATCAGGTTGTATTTGAGTTTGTAGTACTTGTTCCCCCCTGTCACCGGATCGTTGTAACACAACATCTTCGCTGTCCAATGTACCCCGTAATTTCCTGCCGAAATAGGTAGGTATTTGGATTCCATTTGATTGAACATTGGTCGTGGTTCGCGTGTTACACCCTAAATTTAAAGTAAATTTGCATCATGTCCTTCACTGACAAGTTCGACCCGGAAGATTATTATTTATCACCAGAGGGATATATCATTTTTACCGAGGCCTACCATTTGAAACGTGGTTATTGTTGCAACAGCAATTGTAAGCATTGCCCATGGAAGGACTCCAAGAAGTCCATTGAAACCAATTCTAATTTGAGTAAACAAGAAAAAAACGATAGCCAGCCATGACCGTCATCACCAACAAGCTTGATTTGTCAAAAACCAAGACACCTACCGGCACTGCCATATCCTGTAAAGGATGGGTTCAGGAAGCTGCATTGCGCATGTTGCATAACAACCTCGACCCTGATGTGGCTGAACGTCCCGAAGAATTGATCGTTTATGGCGGAACCGGTAAGGCTGCTCGCAATCCACAAGCCTTTGAATTGATCGTGAAAGCCCTTCGCGACTTGAATGAAGACGAGACGCTGCTGGTTCAATCGGGTAAACCCGTTGGTATTTTACCGACTCATAAAGATGCCCCGAGAGTCATCATCAGCAACTCGATGTTGGTGCCCCATTGGGCGAATTGGGAAACGTTTCGTGCATTGGAGGCGCAAGGACTTACCATGTATGGTCAGATGACGGCTGGTTCATGGATCTACATCGGTTCGCAGGGAATTGTGCAAGGCACTTATGAAACTTTTGCAGAAGTGGCTCGCCAACATTTCGGTGGATCTTTGAAGAACACCATTTCGGTTACGGCCGGATTGGGGGGCATGGGCGGTGCCCAGCCGTTGGCCATCACCATGAATGAAGGTGTGTGCTTGGCCGCCGATGTGGAGGAGTGGCGCATTCAAAAGCGTATCGACACCCGTTACATCGATGTGATGACCCATAACATCGACCACGGGATTGATCGTGCACTGAGAGCCAAGGAAAAGGGTGAGGCCATTTCCATCGGTGTGGTTTGTAATGGTATTGATTTGTTGGAGCGGATGTTGGAACGCGGTGTGATACCGGAAGTCCTTACCGACCAGACATCAGCACACGATGCCTTGGTAGGCTATTTTCCGCATGGTTTGGATGCAGAACAGGCAAGGGTGTTGCGCGACGCCGATCCAGAAAAATATGTACAACTGAGCAAGGAGAGCATGGTGCGACATGTGAAGCTCATGTTGGAAATGCAGCAAAAGGGCGCCATCACCTTTGATTATGGTAACAATCTCCGCGGACAGGCATATGCTATGGGACTCAAAAACGCTTTCGATTTCCCAGGCTTCGTCCCTGCATATATCCGCCCTTTGTTTTGTGAAGGGAAAGGTCCATTCCGGTGGGCGGCCTTATCCGGCGACCCCAATGATATTTATGAAACCGATAAATTGATACTCGAGCTGTTTCCCGAAAACAAGCCCTTGGCCCGCTGGATCAAGATGGCTCAGGAGCGAATCGCTTTCCAAGGATTGCCCGCACGGATTTGCTGGTTGGGTCAAGGGGATCGTGAAAAGGCCGGTTTAGCCTTCAATGAGCTCGTTCGTTCAGGTAAGGTGAAAGCCCCGATTGTCATTGGCCGCGATCATCTTGATACGGGATCGGTGGCATCTCCCAACCGCGAGACAGAAGCCATGCGCGATGGTTCCGATGCCATTGCCGATTGGCCGATATTGAATGCCTTGATTAATACAGCCGGAGGCGCCAGTTGGGTTTCTTTGCACCACGGAGGTGGGGTGGGCATCGGCTACTCCATCCACGCTGGCATGGTCATTGTAGCGGATGGTACCGATGACGCTGCCCGTCGCCTGAAACGCGTCTTGCACAACGACCCCGCTATGGGTGTAATCAGGCATATGGATGCCGGTTACGACATTGCGGAGGACACTGCCCGCAAGCACCGCCTCGACATCCGCGAGCGTTTGAAATAAACAATTGGATCATGATGACCGAATCAATCAACTTCCGTAATCGTATCGCTTCTTTGGTCGTGGGTTCACTGTTTTTGGTCTCTTCGTGTGCAGAGGAACCTGCCGAGCCCGAACTTCCAGGGGCCGACCGCGACAAATATGTTGGCTCATGGCTTTGCAAGGAATTTGTAAATGGAAATCAAGTGGCCGCTTTTACCATCAACATTCAAAAGGTGGGTGATAACGATTCCTTAAGGGTCTATAATTTTGGTAATGCAGGCGCCAACGACTATGCCATTTGGCTTGTTTCCGGTAACAGCATTACCATTCCTAGCCAGAGCGTAGCTACCATAGCTTTCAACGGAACCGGTTTTTATGACGGTGGAGACTTGGACTTGACTTACAACAGTGATGGGGAGGCGATTGATGCCCTATGCACCTCCAATTGAAACCCTTTAGGAATTCAACTTGGCTATCACATCCACGCCGCCAACCACCTTGTCGCCTACGGATACGGTGATTTTGGCGTCAAGAGGCAGGAATAAATCTACACGTGAGCCGAACTTGATGAATCCCCACTCAGCGCATTGGCGCACCACATCTCCCTCCATGGGATAAAAAACGATTCGATTGGCCAAGGCTCCTGCAATTTGTCGTACCAAGATCTCCGATTGATTATCGCGCGCTAAAACCAAGGTGGTTCGCTCATTTTCTGTGGATGCTTTTGGATGCCATGCCACCAGTTTCTTTCCTTTGTGATGACGCATCACCTTTACCCGGCCGGATACAGGATACCAATTGGCATGTACGTTCAATGGCGACATGAAAACGGATACCTGAATACGCTCATCCTTGAAATACTCCGCTTCAAAGGTTTTTTCGATGACTACTACTTTGCCGTCCGCTGGACAAACCACATATCGGTCGTTTCTGGTAAGTTGTCGATTAGGATACCTGAAAAACTGCAGAATCAGCAAAAACAGAATGATAGACAAAACACCTACGGACCATAATGCAACCGGGCTATCGCCCCACAACAGATAAACGGATGCATTCAATGCCACCAGGAAGGCAATCGTAATGCCGAGGATGGTGTGCACTTCGAGATGTATGGTCATGGTTGGTATTTTATTTTAATATTTATTTTTAAGTCTTTCGATGTTTGCCAGTGATCGGCCTCCGGTTTTCCTCCCCACTACTCTCCATCCACCCTCTAACTAACCGCAATCCAATCAATAACTCCCTCTTGCCTTGATGGCCTTTTCCACTTTTTCCAGAGCTACGATATAGGCCGCGATACGCAATGACACTTTATGTTTTTGAGCGGTTTCCCAAACATTATCGAACGCTTTTTTCATCCAATTGTCAGCACGTTTGTTGATCTCATCTTCGCGGTAATAGTAGCCGGTTCGGTTTTGCACCCACTCAAAGTAAGAAACAGTAACACCACCACCGTTGGCCAACACATCAGGCACTACGGTGATGCCTTTCTTGTTGAGAACCTCATCAGCTCTGGCGGTGGTAGGGCCGTTAGCACCTTCTACGATGAGTTTGGCCTTGATCTTATCGGCATTGGTGGCGGCACGGATTTGGTTCTCCATCGCACATGGTGCCAAAACATCAGTCTTTAGCGTGAGCAATTGATCGTTGGTGATTAACTTGCCACCCTTGAATCCTTTCAAAACCCCCTTGTGCTTGTCGCGGTGTGCAATGGCTTTTTGTAAATCGATTCCTTTCTCGTTGTAATAAGCACCTGTATGATCGGAAATGCCAATAACTTTCACGCCTGCTTGCTCGAAGTGCAATGCAGTGATGGAACCAACATTGCCAAATCCTTGAACGACCGCCGTACATTTGGCAGGGTTCATTTTCAACTTTTCCATGGCCTGCAGCGCTGCAACCACTACGCCACGTCCTGTAGCTTCAACGCGGCCCAATGAGCCTCCCAAAAAAAGTGGCTTACCGGTAACAATACCGGGTGTAAATCCTCCTTTAATCTTGGAATATTCATCCACAATCCAAGCCATCTCCTGAGGGCCGGTATTCATATCAGGCGCAGGAATATCCTTGTCGACACCGAAAATGTCAGACATGGCGGCCGTGTAGGCACGGGTCAATCGCTCCAATTCGCCTTTCGACATACTTCTGGGATCACAAGTAATCCCTCCTTTGGCTCCGCCATACGGAATGCCTTCAATAGCACATTTGAAAGTCATCCACGCAGCAAGTGCCTTTACCTCTTCCGGATTCACATCCATGGAATATCGGATACCACCTTTCGATGGGCCTAAGGCGGTACTGTGGATGATGCGATACCCTTCGAATACTTTGATGGTGCCGTTGTCCATATGAATGGGAAGGCTGACCACGATTTGCCTTGAAGGGTTTTTCATGATCTGATAGACATTCTCATCCAATTTTATTGTCTTGGCGGCTTCATTCAACCGCTCTATCATGGCCTCAAATGGATTGGTACTGTCGGTGGGACCACCCGCGTTCGCCTTCTTGTTAATCTTCACTACGCTCATATACAGTGTCTTGATTCGGGGCGAAAATAGGTAAAAATGGACAATGACCCAAAGAGCCCTACTTGTTTACATACTTAGTTATAAACCCTTTGCTGTGGATTCCATCACACTTTTGCTATTTTTACCCCATACACCAATTGAATATGCGCCTTTGTTTATTGATACTTTCCCTCATACTTTGGTCTGTTGAGGGTCATGCCCAGTCATGCATGGAACACAAAAAGTCCATGCAAAAAACACAATCATCCAAGCGGAATGCGTTGTCACCATACGACATCACCCACTACGATATTCGAATCGATACCATTGCCTTTGGCAGCTTATCCATCCGCGCAAGCGTTGGTGTCACCATTCTGGCCGACCAAGGACCTTTCAATGCAGTGTCCTTGGATTTAGAGAATTTCACGATTGATTCTGTTACCGCTTTTAATCATTCGGTCACGTTCTCCTACAATCCTGCGGCTTTGAATATCCAGATCAATCCAGGTGTAGCCAATGGAGATTCCGTAACCATCTGGGTGCATTACAGGGGTACACCCACATTAGAACCGCCGGGATGGGGCGGATTTCAT
>JBMTLM010000101.1:0-6591 GCA_049431185.1 Bacteroidia bacterium
TCGCCTCCTACCTGGGTACCAAAGGCGCTGCCCGCATGGTGGGCTGGGCCATGAATGCCTCCCATGCGGCAACACCACCAGTGCCGGCCCACAGGGTGGTGAACAGAAATGGTTTGTTGAGCGGTAAACACCATTTTGGCTCCCCCCATTTGATGCAAAAACTTTTGGAGCTTGAAGGTGTTCAGGTAGTAGAAGACCAGGTTGTGGATTTCAAACGGCTCTTTTGGGATCCCGCCGTCGAAATCGAGGAACTTTGATTGGTTATCTTTGCAAAAAAAAATCATGGCGATTACTGTTGAACAGGTATATGACGCCCTCCGCAACGTGGAGGAGCCGGATTTGAAAAAAGACTTGGTGACCCTCAACATGATCAGGGATGTGAAGGTTAACGGCAAGAAAGTTTCTTTCACGGTGGTCCTTACCACTCCCGCCTGCCCATTAAAGGCCCTGATCGAAAGCGCCTGCATCAATGCCATCATCCACTTTGTGGATGAAACAGCCGAGGTTTCCGTTAACATGACCGCTGATGTCACCAGTAGGCGGGGTGCCGATGGTAACCTGTTGCCCGGCGTTAAAAACATCATCGCCATTGCTTCTGGAAAAGGAGGGGTTGGAAAATCCACCATGGCTGTAAACCTAGCCATAGCCTTAGCACAAACAGGAGCAAAAGTGGGGTTGATTGATGCCGACATCTACGGACCTTCCTTACCCATCATGTTTGGCGTAGAAAATGAAAGCTTGTACGTAAGTGAAAAGAACGGCAAGCAATTGATGGTGCCCGTGGAAAAATTCGGAGTGAAAATGCTCTCCATCGGATTCATGGTGGATCCGTCACAAGCCATTGTCTGGCGTGGACCCATGGCATCCAAAGCCCTTCGACAACTATTCTCGGACGCTGATTGGGGAGATTTGGATTACATGCTGATTGATCTCCCTCCGGGAACGGGTGACATACACTTAACGTTGGTTTCAGCAGTACCCGTAACGGGCGCCGTAGTGGTTTCAACCCCACAGAAGGTGGCCTTAGCAGATGCACGAAAAGGGATTGCCATGTTCCAAATGGATAGCATTAAGGTGCCCGTTTTGGGATTGGTTGAAAACATGGCATGGTTCACACCCGCTGAGCTGCCCTCCAATAAGTACTTCATTTTCGGTGAGGGAGGATGTAAAAAGCTGGCAGAGGAACTCAATGTTCCATTGCTTGGACAAATCCCGTTGGTGCAGAGTGTTTGCGAAGGTGGAGACGCAGGTGCTCCAGCCATATTGAACGAATCCTCCCCGGCTTCCACTGCGCTGATGCTCGCAGCGGCCAACCTGGCTCAACAGGTAGCCATTCGCAACGCTACCGTGGAGCCTACCAGGACCGTTCAAGCCAATGCATATTGACCACGATTTGTTAACTTTGAAGCCGTGAGCCACAACGATCCAACCTTACTGGAAAGAATTGAAAGCACATTAGACTCTTTGAGGCCCTACCTTGAAGCTGATAATGGAAATGTTTCATTGGTAGAGGTTACTGAAGACATGATTGTGAAACTGGAATTGCAGGGAGCGTGCAGCTCTTGCTCCATGAGCCACATGACACTCAAAGCTGGAATAGAGCAATCGTTGTTGAAAGCCATCCCTGAACTGAAGGGTGTTGAGGCGGTTAATCCATTGGATTAACGCACATGACCCTGACTACAGGCATTGTTTTTGCTGGTTATCCCTACACTGCCTATATTTACTTAAACATAACCTGTCCTGAGTTGTTTAAGCCTATAATTTCAGTGAAAATTTAACTGTCATGAATATTCTTCGCCACTTTGGCCTGTTTGCCATTCTCTTTTGCATGCAGGGTCCGTTTTCGTCCTATGGTCAATCCAGTCAGAAGTTGGATTTTCAATTGCATCAATGGGCGCATGGGCAAATGGATGCACCCAACGGCATCGATGTGTTGGTTCAGGGCGATATCCCTTCCATTCAATCCATCGTAGCAACATACGGAGGTCATTTCAAATATTACCATGGCGATATTGCTTCGGTGAAAATATCCGCTTTGACATTGGCCGAGTTGGACCGCTCTCCCAAAGTGCTAAGAATTGAACGACCCAATACCGGCTATGTGGCCCTGAATGATTCTATGCGTTCCACCATCCATGTCAACGCAGTACATGCCGGAATAGCCCCGTTGCCTGCTGCTTACACAGGAAATGGCATTGCCATCGGTATCATTGATACGGGTGTAGACCTCACGCACCCCGATCTGCAAGACTCCACGGGTGCCACCCGAATCAAATTCGTTTGGGACCAACGTAAGCCCGTAGCCGCCAACACGCCTCAGCCTTTCGGATATGGCCAAGCATGGGATGAAAATGATATCAATGCAGGTGCCGCCCAAACCAACGATGAGCAAGGCTACGGACATGGCACGCATGTTTCCGGTATCGCTGCCAGCGATGGTTCAGCCAATGGCAAAAACAAAGGGGTGGCTCCTGACGCCGTTTTGATTGAGGTAGCCATCGATTTTAGCAACACCAGCAGTCCGACCATCTTGGATGCGGTCAACTATATCTTCACCAAGGCTCAGCAACTCGGTCTTCCATGCATCATCAACGCCAGTCTCGGTACCTACTATGGATCTCATGACGGACGTGACCTCCAATCCACGATGATCAAAAACATGATTACGCAACAACCGGGCAGAACCTTGGTGGCTGCCGCCGGTAATGCTGGTAACATTCCTTTCCATCTTGGTTACCAAGTCACATCCGACACCTCCTTCACATGGGTTCGGCATAATACCTCCTACCCTTACACCTACCTTCAAATATGGGGCGACACGGCCGTCTTCAATGGTATCAATTTCGCCATCGGAGCTGATGCCAATATTGTGGATCCCTCCTTTAGGGGCAGAACTGCATTCCGAAACTTCTCCTACTGTCAGGGGATTGCCCGAAAAGACACCATTTTTTCCGCCTCAGGGAACCGCCTAGCCATAGTCGATATGTATGGAAGTACGCAAGGACCTGCACGGCTGATGGAAATGGTCATCCGTCCGGATTCAACCACATTCGCATGGCGACTGATGACTCATGGTACTGGCAGATTCGACCTTTGGAAATTTTATGACGGAACCCTGCAATCCGGTTTCCAAACTACAGGCTTACCCAGTCCCACCACGGTTCCTGATATGGTGCATTACAAACTACCAGATTTGAATTCAACCATTGTAAGCGGATTTCAGTGCTTGGATGAAGTGATTACCGTGGGTAATCATTACAACCGAACCTTCTATTATGATTTTGCAGGCAACATTGTTGCAGACACGACCGCCATACCCGGCAACATCGTACCTAACTCCAGCCGTGGACCTACAAGGGATGGTAGAATCAAACCGGATATCGCAGCTCCCGGGAGCACTACGCTCTCAGCAGGGCAATTGTCGCTTTTGGCCTTGTATCAAACCCAGCCAAACGGCATCCCATTGGTTGCGCAAGGCGGATTTCATTTCCGCGATGGCGGAACGAGCTCTGCCGCTCCCGTTGTGGCCGGCGTGGCCGCCTTATTTCAGGAGCAAAATCCCGGGGCCAATCATACACAAGTGAAAAATGCCATTTTACAGTGTGCTGTTCAAGACTCCCTCACCGGCAACCTGCTTCCTGACAATGTGTGGGGTGTTGGAAAAGTTGATGCATTAAACACATTGCTCAATTGTGCTTTAACGTCCATCAATGAACCTAATAACCAACCCACATTCTTTTTGGCACCGAATCCGGTGACCCAAGGCGATGACCTTCTTGTTTATGCCAACATCCCCGACGCATCGGTTTCCGTTTTCGATATGGCAGGCAAGGTTGTGATGAAATCCATGGGGCGTCAAAAATGGCCACTGGGAATATCCACCGTCAACCTGGAGTCTGGTATCTATTTTATCGAGTTGGCAAACCGTTCCGGCGGAAAATCCACCAGGAAGTTTGTGGTGGTGAAACCTTGATGCTAATTTGATTTTACAGATTGCCAGCTCTTGATCTGCCAAGTGGCCTTACCTGTGCAAATCAGATTCCCTTGTCGATCGAATACGTCGGCGCAGGTTTCATAAATCACAGGGGCGCCTGATTCCAATTGTAGCTGATGGACACGCATGAAGTCCACGCCATCCATTTGGTGTTGGCATAACACATCGCCTTTGGCCCGGTAATGGTAATCCATGTTCAATGATTTTAAAACAATTCGATATCGTTCAGCGGGCAATAGGGTCATAACCGCTATACCGGAAGTGAATTCACACAAGGTGGCCAAGGCGCATGCGTGCACACTGTTCACGTGGTTGCGATTGCGCCTGATGAATGGCAAGCAGACCGTGGCATGGCCCGGACCTATTTTTTCGATGCGAATTCGGTGAGGGCTGTTGAAAGGAACGGCATAGGACATGATCCTATTCAACAAAAAAAGATAGAAGCGGGAATCAACCGCTCGCTTGGCAATCTTACCGATAAGGGAATTGCTCATTACTTGAACACTTTCTGCAATCGTGAGAATCCATCAGACATTTCCACCTCCAAATCGCTTACAATTTCAGCAACCGATTTAACCTCATTGATTAATTCTGCGGATTTGCCAGCGCACCAAAGGTTTTGGTAATTGCCTGGCTTCACCGCACGCTCCAGCATCTTAAGTCCCCTCAAATGCACGAGTGCCTTGAAATACCGCTTCGTGATACTGCTGCGAGACAAAAGCCGTTCAAATGCATTTTGCGAATATCCTATGCGCTTGGAGTATGGTGTCTCAATGATTGAGCAAGGTGTTCCTGAAAGTCTTTCTGTCATCACGATATCATCCATACCGGCATCCACCACTGCATTTTTATAGGCATCCCCAACCGAGGCCTCCTTGGATGCTATGAATAATGTACCGATGCTCGCTCCAGCGGCACCAAGGGCCAATGCCGATACAATGCCCTCACCGGTGGAAATACCACCTGCAGCAATAACCGGAATCTTCGGAAAATCCCTCCTCAGGGCCGGAACCAAAACGGATAATGGATGCGGTCCTGCATGACCTCCGGCACCCTGCCCTACTGCTATGAATCCATCACATCCCAATGATGCGCACTTGCGTGCATGAGTCAAGTTGGTAACATCACAATAAACTTTGGCACCATAGGAGTGAGCCCTTTCTATCACCTCCTTGGGATTGCCCAACGAAGTAATGTAAAAAGGCACTTGGGCGGCAACGCAGACATCCAAATGACTCCGGTATAAGGTGTTGGTCTGCTGCACGATCAGGTTCACTCCATAACTGCCACTCACTTGCTGGTTAGACTTGAATGCGTTTAACCGAAAAAGCAATTGATCAAGCATTCCCGGTTCACGGAAGTTAAGTGAGGGGAATACACCCATCACGCCCGCCTTCATGGCCTCTTCTAACATTTTTTCATTGCTGACCAAAAACATCGGAGCCATGATGATGGGAAGTCTTACACCCAACATTTGGGTGAATTCATTCTCTGAAAAACGGTTTGAGGCCATGCGTTCGATCATCCTACAAATTAACTCAAAATTGCCTTAATTTGTTACGATTAATCATTGATCCGTATGACGGTTACCAAACTATTTGAAATCATCGATTTCCAACTGCAGGAGTATCCGCAATCCTGTGCTTTGGCGGGTAAGGAGAACGGGGTTTGGAAAAAATACAGCAGCGCTGCATTCAAGTCGGCCGTGAATCATGTAAGTTATGGTTTGTTGCAGTTGGGAATCAACAAAGGCGACAAGGTGGCCATCATTTCGAACAACCGACCCGAATGGAATTTTGCGGATTTAGGCATTTTACAAGCAGGGGCCATCAATGTACCCATTTACCCTACCATCAGCGACCGTGACCTCGAATACATCTTGATGGATGCAGAGGTGAAAGTGGTTTTTGTTTCGAGTGCCGACTTGGCAGCAAAAACAAAAGCGGTTACTCAAAACTGGACCAGCCCTCCAGCCATTTACTCTTTCAACAAAGTGGATAATATCCCCCATTTTTCAGAGCTGCTCGACATTGGCAAGGCGCATCCGGCTGAAGCAACCGTTCATTCCATCAGGGATTCCATCCATCCGGGAGACTTGGCAACCCTGATATACACCTCAGGTACTACGGGCGACCCGAAGGGCGTAATGTTGAGTCACCAAAACCTGGTCAGCAACTTTTTATCAGTCAGAAAACTGCCACCTGTGAAAGCAGGCGACCGGGTACTAAGCTTCCTGCCCCTGAACCATATCTACGAGAGAATGCTCACGTACCTCAACATGTATCTTGGTGCCTCCATTTACTATGCGGAAAGCCTGGAGACCATTGGCGACAACATTCGTGAAATACAACCCGTCTCCTTTTCGGCCGTTCCAAGATTGATTGAAAAGGTTTACGACAAGATTGTTTCAAAAGGTTCAGCACTGGAAGGGTTCAAAAGGAAGATGTTCATGTGGGCACTTGAGCTCGGACTACAATACGACCCTGAAAAACCTGGTTCTGTTGCATATCGAATTCAAATGGCCGTTGCCAACCGTTTGATTTTCTCTAAATGGAGGGAAGCATTGGGTGGAAATGTAAAAGCCATCGTATCGG
>JBMTLM010000102.1:0-6583 GCA_049431185.1 Bacteroidia bacterium
ATCAAATTGAACCCCTTTACCCTCGTTGGCGCTACCACGCGTTCCGGATTGTTGACTTCACCCTTGAGGGCGCGCTTCGGCATCAATGCACGGCTGGAATACTATGACGCAAAGCGACTGCAACTGATCGTGCTGCGTTCTGCGGAGATTCTGAAAGTGCCCATCGAGGACTCTGCCGCCTTTGAAATCGCCCGACGTAGTCGCGGAACACCACGTATTGCCAATGCCTTGTTACGACGAGTACGTGACTTCGCACAAATCAAAGGTACGGGCACCATTGATGATCCCATCGTGGAGTATTCTTTGAACGCATTGAACGTGGATGCCCATGGGCTGGATGAAATGGATAACCGCATACTTACCGTGATCATCGACAAGTTCAAGGGCGGTCCGGTAGGCATTAGCACCATTGCTACCGCGGTTGGCGAGGAGGCAGGAACTTTGGAAGAAGTATATGAGCCTTTTCTCATCATGGAGGGCTTTTTGAATCGTACCCCTCGTGGTAGAGAGATTACCGATAAGGCATACAAACATCTGGGCAAGAAAAGGCCCGGTCCTACAGGGTCATTGTTCGAAGAGCTCTGACGCCTCGCCTCGCAATCATCAAATTGTAAATCAACAAAAGTGCACGAGGCCGTATTGCCCAAAAGACTTCAAAACATCCAAGCGATCAGGACCATCGCCGCATTGATGGTGTGTGCGTTTCATTTGCAATATTTATTCATGAACGAAGGTGAGACCAAGCCGTTTCCCAATGGAGAAATGGGCGTACAGGTCTTTTTTGTGATCAGCGGATTGATCATGTACCATACTACCCGTGATCAGTATAAATCAAACAACCCGTTGGCATTTTTATTGAATCGCATCATTCGGATAGTGCCCCTTTATTTACTGGTTACGTTTGTTTACGTAGCCGATGACTTATCGGCAGACTTCATTGCGGAGAATGCGAGCCGTATTTTGACAACCGTTTTTTTTATCGCTCCGATGACCGATGTTATCGGGCCCAAATATGGGTATCCGTTGCTAGACGTGGGCTGGACGCTTAATTATGAGATGTTCTTTTATTTGCTTTTTGGGTTATCCATGTTTGTTCAATCACATCGCTATTGGTTGTTGATAGGGGCTTTTGTTTCCATTGGTGTACTTTACCAGTTGATAGCGACAGGTAGTTTCGACCCGTCCTACATCACTTATCATGATTATCCGCATCAAGCGATGAATTTTTACGGCAATCCCATCGTATTACTTTTTGCATTGGGGGTGTTGGCGGGGATGGTGTTGGATCGGATTCAGTTATCCAGGAAAGCGGCCGTATTTATTTTCGGCATCACTTCAATATGCTTTATCAATCATGTTTTGGCTTGGTGGTCACTTCCCGTGAATGTTTTCACCGACACGGCTTTCGTTTTTACTTGGGTTTTGGCTGCTGCCTTATGTGACAAGGCCAATGTGCAGGTTTTTCCTGCATCGGTGGCAAAATCCGGCGATAGTTCTTATTCCCTTTACCTATGGCATCCAGTAGTGTTTGCCTACCTTAGGACCGTTGCCGAAAAGATGGGGCTTCCTTATTTGGAATATCCATGGATGTCTTTTTTGCTAGGCTTGATATCAGCCATGTTGGTAGCGTGGTTTTCTTTCAAAGTGATTGAAACCAGGGTCACCAATTTTTTGCGACAAAAAATTTCAATGCTATAACGGATTCCCAAAGGGGCAATGAATAAATGATGGGGATTGTGTCTGCTCATACAAAGTTGATCAAGGAGGAGGCCTTGCGTTTGGGATTTTCATCTATCGGAATTTCCAAAGCGGAGTTCTTAGAGCAAGAAGCACCTCGATTGGAAAAGTGGCTTCATGCAGGCATGCATGGTGAAATGGCTTACATGGAGCGCTATTTTGACAAACGTTTGGATCCACGTTTATTGGTGGACGGAGCCAAGTCCGTAATATCGTTGTTGCTCAACTACTATCCGCAGGAGGAACAACCCGACAATGGCGCGCCGCGAGTCTCCAAATACGCCTACGGTCGTGACTATCATCTCGTGATCAAGGATAAGTTAAGGGAACTCGTATGTTTCATCAGGGAACATATCGGTGAAGTACAAGGACGCGTGTTCACCGACTCTGCACCGGTGTTAGAGCGTGCATGGGCCGTCAAAAGCGGCTTGGGATGGATGGGTAAAAACACCAACCTGATCAACCCCAAGGCGGGATCTTTTTTCTTTTTGGCCGAAGTCATATGTGATCTGGAATTGGAATACGATTCCCCATTGAAAGACTACTGCGGAACGTGTACCAGATGCATTGACGCTTGCCCTACGGATGCCATCATCAAACCTTATGTGGTGGATGGCAGCCGCTGTATTTCCTATTTCACCATTGAATTGCGTGATGCCATACCGAATGAAATGAAGGGGAAGTTTGAAAACCATGCATTCGGCTGCGATATCTGCCAAGATGTATGTCCGTGGAATCGTTTTTCCCTGCCCACCAAAGTGGATGCATTCAAACCGGTCGAAAAATTATTCGATATGCAAAGTAAGGACTGGATGGAATTGACGCAGGAGGTTTTCGATCGCACATTCAAGGAATCTCCGATTGCCCGCACCGGCTTAAAGGGCATGCGGCGAAATATCGAATTCTTAGGCGGCAAAGAGAAATAAAACATTGATAAACAGCTGTTTGTCTGTTTCATTTTTTTTGTTTTACTTTGATAACATGGAATCTTATTGACAAACCCACATACCACATCTAAAATGAAAAAAACAATTACCCTAATCATGAAAACCATGGCAGTAATGACTGTGCTGTTATCGGTTGCTTTAACACCTGCCAAGGCTTGTTCTGATGCTGGAATAGCCTCCGCAACGGTGGATTCCATTTGTCCGAACGGAATAACATCCCTAACCTTGGCCAATTACATTGGTGCCATCCAATGGCAGAGCTTCAACGGCACCACATGGGTGAATGAAGTGGGAGTGGGTTCAACCACCGACAACTATTCCGTTACACCCGCTGCCACGAAGGATTATCGCGCAGTTGTTACGGCGGTTGGTTGTGCTCCTGACACATCCAACATTGTTACCATCACCGTTGGTGTTTCCGCCCCTTCAACTCAAGGCGCTTCGCGTTGTGGGTATGGACCTGTCACCTTGAATGCCGTAGGTAACGGTATTTTCAAATGGTACGACACGCCGACGAGCACCACACCGTTGTTCACGGGTCAATCATTTACCACCAACGTGGCTTCAACGACCACCTATTATTGTGCTGCCGCCACTTCCTCCGGTGGAGCCAGTACCACACCGATGCCACCTCAAGCGTCCACGTTTTCAAGTAATGCCAGAGGATATTTCTTCACGGCTCCTTCGGATTTCACCATCACGGGTTTGTTTGTACCTGGCAATAACGGAACGCTTCAGAACATTGCTGTCATCCGTTTCGACAACAATCTTCCCCCTCCCAACTATGCTACTGTCACCAATGCCTTTACGACGCTTTTTGTAACTCAAAGCAATCCTGCTACAGGTGTGATTCCCGTTAACATTCCCATTTTAGCCGGAGAGGTGATCGGAGTTTTGGCCACGCGCGGTCCTGGCGACATCAATTCCTACGCCCCATCACCCAACACCACCACCATCAATGGTTCAACGGTTACATTAACACGCATGGGAATGCAGTTTCCTTTAGCCACCACCCTTCCGCAGGATATCTGGCAAGAGGCAGGAGGATCCATCTCCCGTTTGGAAATCACGTATGAAACCGGTTGTGAAGGCCCTCGTACGCCCACGGTTGCTACCGTAGTCCCAGCTACTCCGGCCACCATCACAGCCACTCCACCCGCCTTGTGTTCGGGTCAGTCATCTACTTTATCAGCTGTAAGCACCAATCCCAACTACACCTATGCGTGGAGTCCCGCCACTGGCTTGAGTGCAACCACCGGTTCCAGCGTTACAGCCACTCCCTTGGTCCCTACAACTTACACGTTAGTCAGTAATGATGGATTGTGCGGGTACATCGACAGCTTGTTTGTGGATGTAGGTCCAGCATCCGTGGCGGGAAATGCTGTAATTTCTACAGACACGATTTGTTTGGGCAGTAATGCCACTTTGTTTTTAACGGGCAATACCGGAAACATCCAATGGCAGAGCAACACAGGATCCGGATGGGTGAATGAAACGGGAACGGGTTTTAACACGGGTCAGTATTTGGTTACGCCTGGAACATCCTTGCAATACAGGGCCATTGTAACCAGCGGGGGCTGTGCTCCTGATACCACAGTCACACTTGGATTGACTGTTTTGGCAGTAACGGATCCCACCACGGTGAACGACACGATTTGTGGTGGAGGAGTCGTTAATCTGTCCGCCAGTGGAGTGGGTGTATTGGATTGGTATGCGGCACCTACGGGTGGATATAGCATCAATGTAGGTAGTACCTATTCGCCAACCATCGGAACCACTACCACTTACTATGTGGAAGCTTCTGCCGGAGGAACCTATAACGTGGGCCCTGCGAATGGATCTATCGGAACGCAGTTTCCAGTGGCTGGAGCTGATTGGGGCTTGACCTTTGACGTTACGCAAACGGTTACCTTGGATCGTGTATATGTATCTCCAGGAGGAACATCCGGTCCCTTAACCATCAATATGCGCTCATCGGCAGGTGGCGCCATTCTTAACACAAAAACCGTGAACATGATAGCATTTTCAGGACTCCAGCCCATCACACTCGGATGGACCATCAATCCTGGAACAGGATATACCATGGAAATGGATGGCAGCAGTGTGCCGCTGTATTATAACTCATTTGGTGCAGCCTATCCGTATACTTTCCCTGGAAGTTCCGTTACCATCACGGGATTCCTCAACCCTAATCCTGGCACCACTAATTTTTATTACTTTTTCTACAACTGGCAAATCACGGAAGGATGTAAGAGTAATCGTGTGCCGGTAACGGGAGTCGTTAATGCGGCCCCTCCTGTGCCTATCATCAACACGGCGGGTACGGTACTGAGTTCTACCGCTCCAACAAACAATCAATGGTATTTGAATGGAAACCCCATACCAGGTGCCACCGGCGTTTCACATAATATGAACCTCACCGGAGCAGGCTTATATACCGTTGTGGTTACCGCTCCCAATGGATGTACCACCTCATCATTGCCGTATTTGTATTCTTCCATCGGAGAAGGTTTTGCCAATGCGGGGATCTCCGTTTATCCAAATCCAGCCGGCGAATTCATCACGGTGGATTTTGTTACCGCACCCCAAAAGGCTGAACTGATCATCTTTAATCAATTGGGATCTGAGGTTGCACGCCATTTCATGAATCAAAGCAAGAACCGGATCAGCCTGCCCTTTGCTCCTGGCAGTTACTTAATGGAACTTCAAACCCCTCAAGGGAAATACTTCGATAAACTCATAAAATTTTAAACTGAATTGAAAGGAAGGGGTCGGCGTAAGTCGACCCCTTTTTTAACACCCCTATCATGCGCCGATTTCTGATTTCTTGTACGTTATGTTTGCTATGGATGCCTATGCCTCACGCATGGGGTCAAAAAATATTTACCGTGGATTATGAAAGCCAGGCTCATTTAAAGGTTTTCGTGGTAGATTACGAAAGCCAAGCTGACTTGAAAGTGTTCAAGGTAAAGTATGAAAGCCAGGCAGGCAAAAACGATGGTAAATGGTACTTCGTCAACTACGAGAGTCAAGCTGACAAGAAGATTTATTTTGTAAAGTATGAGAGCCAAGCCGACCTCAAACTTTACTTTGTCGACTACGAAAGTCAAGCCGGTTGGCGCAACAACCAGAAAATGCACCTGCTCTTCTAGTTTTGGCCCATGTTCAGTAAACAAAAAAAAGTCGCGGATACCGCGACTTTTTTTGTAATTAAGTGGGACTGGATTATTGGATCACGAGCTTTTTGGAAACGGTTCTTTCATTTGAAATGACCTCCAACACATAAACACCTTTGGCGATGCGACTGAGATCATACATCCTTCTGAACGCACCATCAAATCTTTCATACGTTTCGCTGATGACGGATTTTCCTGCGGGGTCAACAATTCGAATGGTGAAATCGCGCGCGGCGGCTGTTTCAAACGACACCTCGAATTTCCCATTGCTAGGATTGGGGAACACGGACATGGATCCGTTGGCGAACACGTCAGGCATCCCGACAAAACAGGTGTCTGTTCCGGTAACTTCAGTTCTGGAAGTATTGCAAGTGATTTCCGTGTACGTCCAGTTATAGAAGAAGTAATAATAACCGGGCGATCCGGCATTGCTTCCAGTGATGTTCACATAAGTGGAGTTGAGCGGATAAACAGCACCTGAAGAATTTCGGTAAAGGTCTACCAGGCCACGGCACTTGATGAAATAATTGGTGCCCGGATACATGGTGAAATTCAAGGTCACCGTATAAGGAGTATTAGGCGAAGCAGGAATTGAAACCACTTTTTCCACTACGGTGTTTCCTTGTTCATCCAACACCTCGATGGTACGATCTCCAGCTGAGTTGGAATAAACGTCAACGGTGTTGATTACAACGGGACTCGTAACATCAAAGTACAATCCAC
>JBMTLM010000103.1:0-6556 GCA_049431185.1 Bacteroidia bacterium
TGGTGAACAAGATTTTACGGGCAGGAAATAATCACGAAAAGGAATATGTGGTAACGGTGAATAAACCTTTAACCCCTAGTGTGATCTCTGCCATGGCAAACGGCGTTCCCATACTTGGCGTTACTACCAAAAAGTGTAAGGTTGTGCAAGAGTCAGCAAACACTTTTCGGATTATTTTGATACAAGGGTTAAACCGGCAGATTCGTAGGATGTGTGAACATTTCGGATATGATGTACTTAAACTAGAACGGGTTCGCATAATGAATATTGATTTGAAAGGCTTGCCGGTAGGGGATTGGAGGGGTTTAACTGAAATGGAAATGAAGGTTATTTATAGGATGCTGGAAGAATCATCCGGTGTAGATGAAAGAAAAACAAAGCACAAACAGCCCGCTAAAAAAGGTAAACCCGAGATGCTCAAACCGTCAGGCTCAAAAAAATCTAATCAAGGTCATTCATCCAATTTTAATCGGAGCACAAAAGGCAAAATTTCACGGAGATCAGGCAGGAGCTGACAACAGCCCAGACATATAGGTCGTTAGGTAAAAATGATTACGCCCTATATTTTTTTTGTGCAAGGCTATTTGCTTTAGAAGTCGTCAAGTGGTATGGAGATTTAAGTTATATTTGATATAATTTGATACTAAAACCCGGACAGCAAAATGACTAAAACCGTATTTGACATTTTAATAATACAGCCCAAAATAAAAATGCTAAAATGAAAATAGTAACAATCATTCTGATTATAATCTTAATAGTATTTGCATTTGTCCAGCTTTATTTTGTTTATCTACAAAGTAATATTGAAAGCTATCCTTTTGCAGTAAAAAAAAGATATGACCGATTTGAAATAAGAAGTTATGAAGCTACTTTGTTTACATCGGTAAAACTTCCCACAAAAGGATATGAAAATTCATCCAGTTTAGGCTTCTCTATTTTAGCGAGATATATATTTGGAAATAACGAGAGAAATGAAAAAATATCTATGACATCCCCCGTCGCAATGTCCTTGGGGGATTCAATGACCATGATGTTTATGGTCCCTAAGAAATTCAATTTGGATATGCTTCCCAAACCCAATCAATCAGATATTGCATTTACGGAAGAGCCCGCAAAAACGGTCGCTGCAATCAGGTTTGGCGGATGGGCTAATGATGCTAAAATCGAAGCGTATAAACAGCAATTAAAAGCAGCATTAGATGCAGAAGGTATAAAGTACTCTAATCATTTTTATTTTTTTGGCTATAATGCACCTTATGAGGTATTTAATAGAAAAAATGAAATCATCGTAGAATTGCAATAAGATACTCTATGCAAGTATTAGCTCAGCCAAATTTTGGTTAAGCCTTCAAGACAATTATGGTCTCGAAGAATAATTAAATCAGAAACAAAAAGACATTAACGCAATTATGCGCTTTGAAAATACTGCAGGGGTTGATTTAAAAGTGCTTGTCGCACGCACGTCATCGGTCAACCAACATTCTTACGCCTTTGCCAAAATCGCTACGCCCTCGTCAATCGCTTTTTGTAGGCCGCTGGAATCTTTTCCTCCGGCAGTGGCATAGAACGGTTGTCCGCCGCCACCTCCTTGGATATTTTTGGCAATGGTGCGGATGATGTTAGAGGCGTTTAATCCTTTTGATTGCACCACATCATCCGAGAAAATAAGCGATAATAAAGGTTTGCCGTCGATTTCAGCGCCCAACAATACCGCCATGTTGTTGCCTTGGTTGCGCAGGTCGTAAGAGATGTTTTTCAGCAAATCTGCGGATGGAAGTGACACTACAGCTGCGATGATGCTCAATCCATTCGATTCGGTGGCTTTATCTCTGAGCGCATCACGTACCGCCAGGGCTTTTTCGTGCAACAGGGCATCAAGTTGCTTGCGCAAATGCTCCTGTTGTTCCAATAGGGATTGCAAACCTTTGACGGTATCCTTCGGGTTGTTGAGCAGGGTTTTGATTGCTGAAAGTTCTTGGTGCTGATCACGCAACAATTTCTCGGCAGCGGCACCCGTAACGGCTTCAATGC
The DNA here is from genome assembly GCA_049431185.1 of Bacteroidia bacterium. Lineage (GTDB taxonomy): Bacteria > Bacteroidota > Bacteroidia > AKYH767-A > OLB10 > JALRAP01. The sequence goes on from JBMTLM010000103.1 coordinate 2,032, forward strand.
GTCGCACACCTGCGGCAACAGAGCTTTCCGATATGATGCGAAACAATCCGATTTCGCCGGTGGCGCTCACATGCGTACCTCCACACAGCTCCACCGAATAAGAGGGGTCGAACGTGATTACGCGGACAAACTCGCCGTATTTTTCGCCGAACAAGGCTGTAGCACCCATCTCCATGGCTTTGGCAATGGGGATATTGCGTTGCTCATTCAACGCGATGTTCTCGCGGATCTTCACATTCACCATTTGCTCAATGCGCTCGAGCTCCTGGTCATCCACCTTGGCGAAATGCGAGAAATCGAATCGGGTCACTTCGTCGTTTACCAAAGAACCTTTTTGTGCCACGTGATTTCCCAATACAGCACGCAACGCGGAATGCATCAAGTGGGTGGCACTGTGGTTGGAGGTGATGTCACGACGACGCAGGCGGTCAACTTCGGCCCTGAAAACCGCTGTGGTTTCTTTGGGCAGCTGTTCGGCGTAATGAACAATCAGGTTGTTTTCCTTCTTGGTATCTACGATCCTGATTTTTTCTTTTTGGGTGAACAGGTATCCGGTATCGCCCACTTGTCCGCCGCTCTCTGCATAAAAGGGCGTACGGTCGAGCACCAATTGGTATTGGGTCTTGCCTTTGGTCTTCACTTCTCGGTATCTCAGGATGCGGCTTTCGCTATCCATCACATCGTATCCGATGAATACTGACTCCTCCTCCTCATGCACCATCACCCAATCGCTCAAGTCTTTTTCGGCGTCGGCACGGGAGCGCGTTTTTTGTTGTTGCATGGCGGCATTGAATCCATCCATATCTACTTCCAATCCTCTTTCACGCGCCATCAGTTGCGTGAGGTCGATGGGGAAGCCGTAGGTGTCGAACAGTTCAAATGCAAACGCGCCTTCGATGCGTGCGCCCTGGTAGCCGTCGAATTTGCGGATGCCGGTTTCCAGCGTTCTCAGGAAGGCGTTTTCCTCCTCACGGATCACGCGTGCGATGAAATCCTGTTGTGATTCCAACTCTGGAAATTGTCCTTCGAAGGTGGAAGCCAATACGGGAACCATGTCGCACAGCACAGGCTCACGGAAATGGAGGAAGCTATAGGCGTAGCGAACGGCGCGACGCAGGATGCGGCGGATCACATAACCGGCTTTGTTGTTGGAAGGTAGTTGTCCATCGGCAATGGCGAAAGAGATGGCACGGATGTGGTCCGACATCACGCGCATGGCGATATCGGTTTTTTCATTCGAGCCGTAGGCGATACCGCACTTTCCACTGATGTGTTGGATCAACGGCTGAAAGATGTCGGTGTCGTAGTTGCTCGTCTTGCCTTGCAAGGCCATGCAGAGTCGCTCGAAGCCCATGCCGGTGTCGACGTGTTTGGCGGGCAATGACTGCAATGAACCATCGGCCATGCGGTTGAACTGCATGAACACATTGTTCCAGATCTCGATCACTTGCGGGTGGCTTGCGTTCACCAAGGATTTGCCATCCACCTTTGAACGTTCGGCATCGCTGCGCAAATCAACGTGTATTTCAGAGCATGGACCGCAAGGGCCGGTGTCGCCCATCTCCCAGAAGTTGTCCTTCTTGTTGCCCATGAGGATGCGATCTTCCGCAATCAAACCTTTCCAGATATCGTAGGCTTCTTGGTCAAACGCCAGGTTTTCCTTGGCATCGCCCTCGAAAACGGTCACATACAAACGGTCTTTGGGGATTTTATAGACGGAGGTGAGCAAGTGCCAGGCCCATTCCAATGCTTCTTTCTTGAAATAATCGCCAAACGACCAGTTGCCCAACATTTCAAACATCGTATGGTGGTAGGTGTCAACACCCACTTCCTCCAAGTCGTTGTGTTTTCCCGAAACACGAAGGCATTTTTGTGTATTGGCGATACGGGGATATTTAACCGGGCTGTTGCCAAGGAAGATGTCCTTGAACTGGTTCATCCCCGCGTTGGTGAACATCAGGGTGGGGTCGTTTTTCACCACCATGGGGGCCGAAGGAACCACTTGGTGTTTTTGTTCTGAAAAGAAATCCAGAAAAGCCTTTCTTATCTCTGCCGAAGTCATGATTTTATTGGTTCCGTCTAGTCGCTGTAAAACAGCGTTTTGTGGTTTGAATTAATTGGTTATTTTTGCCTAAGTACGACACACAAATTTAAATTTAATTAGGCTCTCCCCGAATGCCCAAGGCCAAATATTACTTCAACACCCATTCGCTCAAATATGAGCGGGTGATTGTTCCCTTGCGCAAGCGGATTCTCCGTGTGGCCGGCTTCCTAGCCACGGCTTTGGTTTTTAGTACCGTGATCGTTTTGGTGGCCTATTCCTACCTCGACTCACCCAAGGAAAAGCAGTTGAAACGTGAAATCGCCCAACTTGAATTGCAATATGAAATCCTGCAGGAACGCATGGACGAAGCCTCGGTGGTTTTAGCGGATTTGCAAAACAGGGACGACAACATTTACCGGGTCATTTTTGAAGCGGATCCCATCCCCCCAACCGTGCGGGGTGCGGGTTACGGGGGGGTCGACCGCTACAAATCAATGGATGGTTATCAGAGCTCAAAACTCCTCATTGAAACCACCCGTAAGCTCGACAAGCTCACCAAGCAGATGTATGTGCAGTCGAAGTCTTTTGATGAGATTGTGGATTTGGCCGAAGACAAAACCGAGCTGCTGGCCTCCATTCCCGCCATTCAGCCGATTTCCAACAAAGAATTGTAGCGGATGTCATCAGGTTTCGGTTATCGCATCCATCCGATCTATAAGACTTCCACCATGCATGCCGGTATGGATTTTGCCGCGCCGATTGGAACGCCCATTTACGCTACCGGTAACGGTGTGGTTAAAAAGGCCGAGTACAATGCAGGTGGCTATGGCAATCACGTGGTGATCAGTCATGGTTTTGGGTATGAAACTTTATATGCACACATGAACAGTGTTTCCGTCAAAGCCGGTCAACGTGTTACCAGAGGGGATGTCATCGGCGAACTAGGCAACTCCGGTTCTTCCACTGGCCCACACCTGCACTACGAAGTGATCAAGGGTGGCACCAAGGTGGATCCTATCCGTTACTTCTTCAACGATTTGACACCTGAGGAATATGATCGTTTGATTCAGTTGGCTGCTCAATCTAACCAGTCCTTCGACTAATCCTACACCCATTCGCCGTGCCGTACAAGGATACAGAACCACAAAAAATTTATTACACGATCGGCGAGGTCGCGCGGATGTTCAATGTGAATTCATCGCTGATTCGTTTTTGGGAGAAGGAGTTTGATGTATTAAAGCCTCATAAGAACAAGAAGGGTAATCGGCTTTTTACGCCTGCCGACTTGGAAAACTTGCGAATCATTTATCACCTGGTTAAGGAAAGGGGCTTTACATTGCAAGGAGCCAAATCCAAATTGAAGGATAACAAGGGGGATGTGGTGAATACCACGGAGGTCTACGACTCCTTACTGCGCCTCAAGGGTTTTTTAATGGAATTGAAACAGCAGCTGTAGGCTACTGTTCACTTTTTTTTCCTTTAAAGGAATAGTGCTTGTGGAACAAGTAACTCATCACGCCAATCGACAGCGCCGAGATGATTCTGGAAACGGTAGGATACCACTCTAACACTTGAACCAGGAATTTCATGAAGAGGTAGTTCATGAACAAAACACCCAAGGCCACCTGTATGAAGCGGAACAGCTGTTGGCGGCCTCTCAACTCAGATTCTGAAAACACCAATGCACGTGTGATGAAAAAGTTGGTGAACAATCCGCAAGAGTAGGAAATCACCAACGACAACATGGGGGCTGTGAGCACCAATGGGCCGATAAAAGGAATATCGGTTTTACGAAGGACATAGTTGTAGGTAGTGAAATACACGCCTACATCCACTACCGTGGCGGTACCGGCGGAAAAAAAGTAACGCACCACCTTGTTTGCTAATAATGATTGCAGGAGCGCTTTCATAGGTGTTTGCCGGATGTGAGGTAGTTGCGTACGTAATCGTTCACACCTGATTCCAAGCTGCGGAATGGCGCATCGTAGCCGATGGAGCGCAGTTTGTCCATGGAAGCTTCGGTGAAGTATTGGTATTTGTCTCGAATGTCAGCGGGCATGTCTACAAATTCAATGGAAGGCTCCAAGTCCATTGCCTTGAAGGTAGCCTTCGCCAAATCGAGAAAGCTGCGCGCCTGGCCCGTTCCCAAATTGAAAATGCCTTGGTGTTTTCGGTGGTGCATCAAAAACAGGCAAACGGAAACCAGATCCTTGACATACACGAAATCGCGCAGCTCCATGCCGTCTTCAAAATCCGGTCGGTGCGATCGGAATAGTTTCACGCTACCTACGGATTTGATTTGATGAAACGCATGAAAAATCACCGAGGCCATGCGGGCCTTGTGATATTCGTTGGGGCCATAAACGTTGAAGAATTTGAGTCCGGCCCATGAATAAGGTTGCCGTTCTTGCGCCAAAGCCCATTTGTCGAATTCGTTTTTGGAATCGCCATAGGGATTCAACGGCTTCAGGAAATCAATTT
>JBMTLM010000104.1:0-6526 GCA_049431185.1 Bacteroidia bacterium
ATAATAGGCCGAATCGATGACCATCTTTTCATCCGTCTCAAAAACCCGGAAATTCATCATGGTGGTGGTGTCGCCGTAAAAATCAGCGTAAGCCAAGGTCAGGACCACGGAATCTAAAACAGGTGCCGAACCAAAAGAAAACGAGGTATTGTTGTTAGGTAATCGGATTTCCGAATAAAATCCGGCCACAGTGCCGCCAAAAACGGGATCTGCAAACGCTCCTGCGAGGTTGAAGGCGGATGCAAGCTCATCGCTTCTTAACGAGTCCTCTCGGATAGACGAGCATTCCAAGGTTAGCGTATCGGTATAATATACACCTGGTTCGTCTGCGCCCAAAAGGTCGATTCCAATTGAATCTGGTTCAGCACAAGAGACCATGCCGCACAAGGTAGCCAGGATTGCAATCCTGGTGATAAAGCCGTTCATGAGGCAAAGGTAGATTTTTGAATGGAATAGGTGCGGTTACCCAGCAGCAACAGTATCCTCCACTAACAACTCATCGTAAAAAGAGTTGTAGGCGTCCACATACTCCTCAGAATTTTTGAATCCGAGGAAGGGTTTTGACGGCTTTTTAAGGAATGTAGCCAAGGAGGGGCTTAACACCTCACTACCTTGAATGACGCCATCGGAGTGGGCAATGGCGTTCATGGTGATCCCTGACCAAGTAGGTGATTTGAGGTCTTTCAAATCTGAACTTGACATCCCCTCCATCATTACTTTGGCTTGATAATTAGGGTTGAAGGTTTCTTCGAAATGATCGTCGTAAACGGAGTAAACCACTTTGGCGTCACGGAAAATAGGGTCATCCTTGTAGGAGGTTTTAACCAACAACGGAACCAAGCTGGTCATCCAACCATGGCAGTGAATCACATCGGGGCTCCAACCCAGTTTCTTAACCGTTTCTAATACCCCGCGGCAAAAGAAAACAGTGCGGTCGTCATTGTCCTTGAAAAACTTTTTCTTGGCATCCCGGAAGGTAGCCTTACGCTGGAAATACTCCTCATTGTCGATGAAATACACCTGCATCCTGGCTGCTTGGATAGAGGCCACCTTGATAATCAAAGGATGGTCGCTGTCTTCGATGATAAGGTTCATGCCCGACAAACGAATAACTTCATGCAATTGGTTGCGCCGCTCGTTGATGACACCGAAACGGGGCATGAAGGTTCTGATTTCTTTTCCGCGCTCTTGGATACCCTGGGGCAGGTACCTCGAAATCCTACCCATATCACTAGACTCCATGTAAGGGTAAATGTCGTGGGAGATATACAGTACCTTGGTCTTTTTCATAAAATTTGGGAATATGGGGTGTTCTATGCAAAGGTAGTGAATATATGAGCTAAATACAATAATCCAAGGCCTACACCTAAAAAAAGTCTAACATGCGTAATCGAGCGATAACTCTTTAAATGCGAAGATCTTAGTTGGTCAAAGGCGTTGATTAAATACGTTTCCGGACCTCTTGGCCAATTTTGTTTATGATTAACATTGCCCACAGATTTCCGATATGGTCATTTTAAAAACGGTCCAAGAGCTTGATCAATTCCTGGGCCCTATTCGAAAGGAGGGGGATTCCATTGGCTTTGTTCCCACCATGGGGGCCTTGCATGAGGGGCATATATCCTTGATAAGCAAGTCACTAACTGAGCATGGTATCACTGTTTGCAGCATATTCGTAAACCCCACCCAATTCAATGACCCCAAAGACCTGATTAACTATCCAAGGACTCCGGCGGAAGATCATCAAGCATTGAAAAATGCAGGATGTGATGTGCTCTTTGAGCCTGAGGTCAATGAAGTCTATAGTCCTGACTTTAAGGCGCCTGAATTTGATTTTGGGGTTTTGGAACAGGTCATGGAAGGGGCTGTTCGACCCGGTCATTTTAAAGGGATGGCCACCGTTGTATATCGACTTTTGGACTTGGTCAAGCCGACCCATGCGTATTTCGGGGAAAAGGACTTTCAACAGTTAGCCATTGTTCGAAAAATGGTACTGCAAACGGGCCTTCCGGTACAAATAGTTGGTTGTGAAACCATCAGAGAGTTGGGCGGTTTGGCCATGAGTTCTCGAAATGTGCGACTATCTGCAGAGGAGCGAACAACCGCACCCATTCTTTTTGAAACGATCCGACAGAGCAGGAGCTTTTTATTGAAATGGGGCATCCATCAAGCTCGAAAGGAAATGTGTAAAGCCATAGAATCAACAGGCCTATTTGCTGTTGAATATTTGGAATTTGCCGATGCCACCACGCTACAACCTATAAATGAATTGTCCAGCTTGGATCAGTGTCGCGCTTTCATTGCCGTAAAGGCTTCCGCTACAAGGCTTATCGACAATATGAAAATTTAGGTGTGTAACCCGCAACGCCATCTCAAAATCAATATAATACCTAACTTTGCGTTGATGGAAATCCAAATACTTAAGTCGAAAATCCACCGCGCCAAAGTCACTCAAGCCGAGCTTCATTATGTGGGGAGCATTACATTGGATGAGGCGTTGATGGAAGCAGCCAACCTGATAGAAAACGAATTGGTGCAGGTGTTGAATATTCACAATGGAGAGCGTTTTGAAACCTATGTGATTCGTGGTGAGCGCAACAGTGGTACCGTTTGCCTGAACGGACCGGCGGCCAGAAAAGTACAGGTGGGCGATATGATCATCGTGGTTTCATATGCCGTTATGGATTTCGAGAAAGCAAAATCTTTCAAACCCGCTTTGGCATTCCCGGACGAAAACAACCGGGTGATCTGAATTCAAGTTGATAACAAAACTTAAAGCCAGCATCAAGTACCTGCTTTTCTTGTCGGCAGGAATGGCATTGCTGTGGCTCGCTTTTCGCAACGAAAACCTGGAGGAGGTTTGGCAGCGAATGAAAGTGGCCGATCCGTTTTGGCTTTCACTTTCCATGGTGATTGCCATTGTGGCACTGGTCAGCCGGGCCGTTCGCTGGAAAATACTCATCGAGCCTTTAGGCTTTCAGCCGAAAACATCCAACACCCTGTATGCGCTGATGATTGGCTACTTGGCTAATCTGGCCATACCGCGAATCGGCGAAGTCACCCGATGTGTTACCTTGAACAAGTCCGAGCGCATACCCTTCAGCGGACTAGTTGGAACGGTCATTGTTGAACGCGCCATCGACCTGTTAATGCTTTTTGCATGCATACTGCTAGTGGCCGCTTTTGAATTTCAAACACTGTCCTCGTTCATCGATGAAAACCTGACAGGCCCCCTCGTATTGAGACTTGGAGAGAACGCCTACCTCGTCATGACCTTTTCACTAACCATGGTACTGGCCATGGCATTCTTGGTTTGGTGGTTTTTGAAAAACAAGGAAAGCCGATTCAGAATCCGAATGGCCTCCATACTAAAGGAGGTGATTTCAGGATTGGGCACCGTTCTCCGTATGAAAAACAACGGTTGGTTTGTCTTTCATACGTTGCTCATTTGGGTGTGTTATTTCCTGATGACCTACGTTTGTTTTTTCTGCTTGGAAGCCACGGCCCATCTGGATGCCATGACAGGTTTGTTCATCACCGTAGCCGGCGGTCTGGGCATGTCGGCGCCTGTACAGGGAGGCATCGGCGCATTCCATTACGTAGTCTCCAAAGGATTACAAATCTTCGGTGTACAATCCACCGACGGAATTACCTTTGCTACTTTGGTACACAGTACCCAAACATTGTTGGTAGTGGTTTTGGGGGCATGGGCTTTTGTCATGATGTTGAATCAGCAAAAACAAAAGGAGTCTTAACATGAGCCACTTCAATACGATCATTGGAAAAATACAGACCCGGAACCAACTGAGCCAAACCGTTCTCGGCTGGAAAAACAAAAAGCTACGCATCGTATTTACCAACGGATGTTTCGACCTGTTGCACAGAGGTCATGCAGATTATTTGTCGAAAGCGGCTGACTTAGGGGACAAGTTGGTGATCGGGCTGAATTCCGACGCATCTGTTTCTAAACTGAAAGGTCCCCACCGACCTATCACCGATCAAGATTCGCGCGCCTTTCTGTTGGCAAGCCTTGCTTTTGTGGATGCGGTAGTGATTTTTGATGAAGATACTCCTGCAGACCTGATCAACCTGGTGCGGCCAGACGTTTTGGTTAAAGGAGGCGATTATGAACCTAAAGACATCGTTGGCTATGATACCGTGATTGCGCGTGGCGGAGAAGTGATTGCTTTGCCGTTGGTTAAAGGCTACTCCACCACGGATATTGAGACTCGGATAGTGGCTGGCAGGGATAAATGACAGCTATTCACAACAATCTTGGCAAAGTTGTGTTAAATTTGTGATAATGACCACCATGATCAAATACACGATTCCATCGGCCCTGGCCCTTGTGATTTTGCTCTTTGCTGGCTGCGAAGACAACATGTTCCTGCGATCCGCAAAAAAAATGAAGAAAGAGTTGCAAGGCACATGGAAAAGAAATCATTTGGGACAGTTCCCCGGTTCATTGTGTAGAATTACCCTCGCCGATACTTCCACTGTATACTTCCAAGAATATTGGATTTTCAAGGACGATAAATTATATACCGTATTTGACTTTGGCACCGCCAGGTCATGCTTCAATAACATGGATGCCGGCACCCCGGACTTATCGGTCGTTGCCGACACCATCAATAATTTTTATGTTGACTCGGAACCAAAAGACACCAACGTTGTGGCCAATTTCAGCATAGATGCGGATGTATTCAAAGCGTTTTTGAACCTCGAGTTCATTTCAGGAAACAATATCAATGATCAAAACCTTTTTTTAGTTCCCTCATGGGAGTTTGTAGAGCTGGAAGACGATCGGCTTTATATCGCAGCCGACAACGAAACAGGGAACGAGGTATTGCAAAAGGAGTTTTACAGGGTTAAGTGATTCGTTATGGCCAAGTCGAAGTCGGCTTTTTTCTGCCAGAATTGTGGCGCCTCTGCACCTAAGTGGATCGGTAAATGCCCCAATTGCGGAGAGTGGAACACTTACGTGGAGGAAGTCATCCAACAAGGCCCCTCTCAGGTTCCTGCCTGGCGTGCCTCCTCTTCGAGAGAGGATGGAGGCAGGCAAGCCGTACCGCAGCTACTAGGTGAAATCGCTCCCGATAAACTGGTACGCATTGCGCTTCCGGGAAAAGAACTCAATCGAGTATTGGGAGGCGGATTGGTGCCGGGTGCTTTGGTGCTCGTAGGTGGTGAGCCTGGTATTGGTAAATCAACCTTGATGTTGCAAATCGCCATGCGGGCCAAGGGCATGAAGGTGCTCTATGTTTCAGGTGAGGAGAGCGAGCAACAAATCAGCATACGGGCTTCCAGGATAGGATCCTCGAATACCGATTGTTACATCCTAACCGAAACCAACACGCAATCCATATTCAAACACATCCAGTCGCTCAAACCCCAACTGGTCATCATCGATTCCATTCAAACACTTTTCTCCTCGGATATAGAATCCGCACCTGGTACTGTTTCACAGATCAGGGGTTGTGCCGGCGACCTGTTGAAATTCGCCAAAGAAACTTCCACCCCAGTTTTTCTAATCGGGCATATTACCAAGGATGGTTCCATTGCCGGCCCCAAGGTTTTGGAACACATGGTGGATACCGTGTTGCAATTTGAAGGCGACCGCCATCATGTATACCGCGTGCTCCGCTCCACCAAGAACCGATTTGGATCCACCGCTGAAATCGGCATTTACGAAATGGCGTCTGCAGGCTTGTCCGAAGTAAGCAACCCGAGTGAAGTATTGTTGTCACATATCGACGAACAACTGAGTGGCATTGCCATTGCGTCCACCATGGAAGGTCTGAGACCATTGCTGATCGAAGTGCAGGCCTTAGTCAGCTCTGCGGTGTATGGCACCCCACAGCGATCAGCTACAGGCTTCGATTTACGACGATTGAACATGCTGCTGGCCGTACTGGAAAAACGTTGTGGTTTCCGTTTGGCTGCCAAGGATGTTTTCCTCAACATAGCCGGAGGCATCAAGGTGGAAGATCCCGCTACAGACTTAGCTGTAATTTGTTCCGTCTTGTCTTCAAGTGAAGACGTGGCTTTGCCGCCGCGCGTTTGTTTTGCCGGTGAAGTAGGTTTAAGTGGAGAAATACGACCCGTGAACCGGATTGATCAGCGGATTCGTGAGGCGGAAAAAATGGGTTTTGAAACCATTTACTTTTCCAAATACAATATGAAAGGACTGGAAAAAGAAGCCAAGGGTAAAATCAAACTGGTGCCAGTAAGTAAAGTCGACGAAGTCTTTAAATCGCTTTTTGCCTGATACGATTTTCCGGCTTCTCAACCTTCGAAATCCATGTCTTCGCGAGAGCGGTCGCGCATGCGTTGCTGATCGCGGTCACGTAGTTCACCGAAGCGATAGGTAAATGACAAAGTCACAAAGCGGCTTTCCCGTTTACGTGTAAAATCCTGGATATAGGTCACATCTTCAAACTCGAAACCAAATCGCTGTACATCGAAAGGATCCGTTAATCGCACTGATATTACGCCTTTGTCCTTTAAAATTTTGCGACTGGCCGCT
>JBMTLM010000105.1:0-6470 GCA_049431185.1 Bacteroidia bacterium
GGCCATACGAAAATACCGACCCGATGTGATCATCAACCGTTTCCCCACTACAGGCGAAGGTGGTCACGGGCACCATACCGCCTCTGCCCTTTTGGCGGTTGATGCATTCAAAGCAGCTGCGGATCCAAACCGGTTTAAGGAGCAATTGAACCTGGTACAACCTTGGCAAGCTAAAAGGATTTTCCTGAACAGCTTCAGTTCGCGCAACCAAACGGCCAATTCCTTCGAGGGACAATTAAAAATTGACGTAGGTGGTTACGACGTCTTGCATGGAAGATCGCATGGGGAAACCGCTTCCGAGAGCAGAAGCATGCATAAAAGTCAAGGATTCGGCGTCCTGCGCCAACGTGGAACCTTGATTGAGTATTTCAAAAAATTGGATGGCGATACGGCAGTGAAGGATGTTTTTGAAAACATTCCAACCACTTGGGATAGAATTGCAGGAGGATCCAAGATCAAATCCGCCATCGATAAGATCGCAAAAGATTTTGATGTCCGGAATCCCTCTAAATCCTTAGCGGCCCTGGTAAAGTTGTTACCGTTGATCAGGAATTGTCAAGACAATTATTGGAAAGCCATAAAGGAACAGGAACTTACGGAAATCATCAGGGCCTGTTCAGGTTTGTGGATGGAGGCCAGTGCAATCAGATTTAAGAGCGTTCCGGGCGACACACTGAGTGTTCAGTTTAGTGTGATTGCTCGATCCTCGCCCGATGTAATATTGAAACAAATACGTACCCAAGGCCTCGATACCGTTCCGCAATTCAAGCTGGTAGCAAACGAACCGTTTAACATCAAGAGAGTAGTGGAAATTGATCCCAAAAGCGGCTACACAAACCCTTATTGGCTAGAACAAACAAACGGACCGGTTAATTGGTCGCAAAGCGGATTGTCGTGGAGCGAAGATCTGATGCAGGCCACCTTCATTTTTGAGATACTTGGTGAGAACGTTGTTTATAAAAAACCTTATGTTTTTAAGTGGGTAGACCCCGTAAAAGGCGAATGCCAACGCCCTTTTGAAATTATTCCCGTCATTTCTATTGAGCCCACTGCCTCCGTAGCCATTTCCAACAATGGAGCCTCCACCAAAGTTGCTTTTATACTATTGTCGGAAAAGGATTCCGTCAAAGGGAGATTGAAGCTCAACACGGAAAGTGGCTGGCGGGTACAACCGGAATTTATCGATGTTGTGACGGGCCCTAAAGAAAAGCCCATCACCTGCACCTTTGAGCTCTTCCCTCCTCCTCCATCTGATCGTGACGCAATGATGATTACCGGATCCACCAGCACGGCTGCTGCCGTTTTTGAAACAGCTGGAAAAACATACCAACACAAGGTGAAGCGAATCGTTTATGATCATATTCCCGCGGTGGTTTACCTGGAACAAGCCGCCATTCGAGTGATGACCACCTCCTTTCAATCAAAAGCAAAAAAAATAGGTTACATAGCAGGCGCAGGTGATGATGTGGACGCCTGTTTAAGGCTTGCAGGATTTGAAGTTGATGTGTTAAACGACAAATCCATCACAAAAGGCAGTTTGGATGGTTACGATGCGATTGTCACAGGCATCAGAGCCTACAACACCAACGAAGAAATCGGACTATGGCAAGACGCATTGATGCGCTACGTTGACAATGGTGGCACCTTAGTGGTACAATATAACACCAGTAATTTTTTAGGGACGGTCAAAACCGCAGTAGGTCCATATCCCTTTAAAATCACCCGAGATCGTGTCACCGAAGAAGGCGCCAAACCGACTTTCCTTCTTAGCAATCACACACTCTTAAACAAGCCCAACAGGATTACAGACGCCGACTTCTTGAACTGGGTACAGGAACGTGGATTATATTTCGCCGGAGAAACCGCACCCGAATACGAAAAACCTATTGCTTGGAACGACCACGGCGAAAAGCCCATGGATGGATCGATCATCTACGCTCGCAAAGGAAAAGGGCATTTCATTTATACAGGTGTCTCTTTCTTCCGTCAACTTCCAGCCGGCATCCCTGGAGCCTATCGATTAATGGTGAACATGTTGAATGTAGGAAAGGAATGATTACCAATGACCGGCTAGACGCGAACCCACCAACAACCACCCACCACTAACTAACCACTACGCACTAACGACTAATGACTAACAAACCTCCAATAGGATCCTGGCCCAAATGGTATGCATTAGTGGCTGGGTTTCTATTGATACAAATCATCCTGTATTACCTCATCACCATACACTACGCATGAGCATATTGGATTGGTTGGTGCTCATGAGCACGTTGGTGTTTATTACTGTCTATGGTATTTACAAAAGCCGTGGTAGTAGAAACATTGAAGGTTATTTGTTAGGCGACAAATCCATGCCGTGGTTTGCCATTGGTCTTTCCATTATGGCTACGCAAGCGAGTGCCATTACTTTTCTTTCGGCACCCGGCCAAGCATTCACTGATGGGATGCGGTTTTTACAGTTTTATTTCGGATTACCGCTGGCCATGATTGTATTAAGTGTCACCGTGGTGCCCATTTTTCATAAACTCAAAATTTATACCGCCTACGAATATCTCGAATCGCGGTTCGATTATAAAACCAGGGCATTGGGAGCCTTGCTGTTTCTGATTCAACGTGGTTTGGCGGCAGGGCTCACCATTTATGCACCGGCAATCATTCTCTCCAGCCTATTGGGTTGGAACATCTATTGGACCAATATTTTCATTGGCGGCATTGTAGTGGTTTATACGGTGGCCGGCGGAACCAAGGCGGTCAGTTACACCCAACTCGGACAAATGGCCATCATTTTTTCAGGAATCATTCTGGCCGCAGTCCTCATCTTCCGAATGCTCCCTGACATATCATTGCATGAAGTCATTACCGTTGCAGGCAAAACCGGAAAAATGAATCTGGTGGATTTATCATTCGAGGCTGATAGTAAATACAACATATGGTCGGGCTTGATTGGAGGCTTTTTCCTAGCCCTCGCCTATTTCGGAACCGATCAATCGCAAGTGGGAAGATATCTTGGAGGTAAATCCATTACAGAATCACGCCTGGGCTTGCTATTCAACGGACTGGTGAAAATACCCATGCAGCTTTTCATTCTGTTTATCGGAGCGCTGCTGTACGTTTTTTATATCTTCCAGCCTCAGCCGGTTTTCTTTAACAAGGTAGAGACCGAAAAGGTGATGAACAGCCCATACGCTGAGCGATTCAATGATGTACAAATGGCTTTTGATGAGAATCGCGAAAAAAAGGAGGCCGTAACATTAGGCATGATTCAGGCGATCAGGAATGGTGATGACCATCAAGCGAACGTTATGGCCGATTCACTTAAGCAATTCAATAACACATCAGAAGACCTGAGAAAGGAAGCCAAGGCTGTGCTGAAATCTTCCGATGCCAATGCCGACACGAACGACACCAACTACATTTTCCTGAGATTCGTGATTGATCATCTTCCGGAAGGGATTATCGGACTCCTCATAGCTGTCATTTTTGCTGCGTCCATGTCATCCACCTCCTCGGAATTGAATGCATTGGCATCCACCAGCGTGGTGGATATTTATAAACGATCATGGGCGACTGGAAAGAGTGAGCAACATTATTTATCGGCTTCCAAGTGGTTAACCGTGCTGTGGGGCGTTTATGCCATCATGGTTGCACAGTTCGCTAACCAGCTGGGCAGTTTGATAGAAGCGGTAAACGTACTGGGTTCCCTTTTTTACGGAACGATCCTAGGAATATTTTTAACCGGATTTTATGTAAAAAGGGTTAAAGGAACGGCCGTGTTCATGGCTGCAGTGGTTGCGGAAGCGGCGGTAATCGCATGCTATATTTTTACCGACATTTCCTTCCTATGGTATAACCTTGTAGGATGCCTGTTGGTAATTGCTTTGGGATTGACCCTATCGATGTTTAAGACCACCAGTGAAAAATAAAAATCCCGCCCCAATGTAAAGAGGCGGGATTTGATGATTGTTGAAATTTGGAGCTTACTTTTTCTTTCCGGTTCCCGCAGGTTTCCAGTCGGCAATGGCTTTCTCTACATCGTCCTTGTACCAAAAATTTGAAGCCTTGTAGCCAAGCTCTTTGGCTTTCACGGCAAATTTGTAGGCTTCGGCATTATTGTTCATTGCGGCATACAATTGCGCTTTAGTCCAATGGTTGAACCAATCTGCTTTCAAGGCGATTGACTGGTCCACATAGGTCATTCCTTTATCCAATTCCTTTTTGTTGTCGAGATGGTAGCGAGCAGCTGAATTATAAACGCGCCATGTTCTTCCGAGTTCCTTGGAAATACTTTCCATGGCTTGGGCATCGGTATCGAACTCAACCGGGATGGAAATGCGAGTGCGCTCCCATTCCATCACCAACATGCCTTTGCTATCGGAAAAATCGGAAAAGTAGAAAATCATGCGCTCGCGGAAGTCACATGAAGTGGGCTTCACCATGAATCGCGCCAGATCATCTTCCTTTTTATAAGAGTCTACGGAAGCATTAACATCCTTGCTTAAGATAACGGTAAACTCCGATTGATTCGGAATGGAGAGTAAGGCATATTTGCCTTTCGGAATTTTATTGCCCATGATGGTCACGTCGCGGGAAAAGGAGATTTTGGTAGACGCATTGGCACCTGTTCTCCAAAGCTCGTTGTAAGGAACCAAGCCACCGAAAATAGAGCGTCCTTTAGCACCGGGGCTGGCATATTCCACTGTTACATCTGTAAGACCAATAGTTTGCATCACTGAAGCTGCGGGAGATGGTTGAGGCAGCTGCAACTGAGCAAAGGATTGAGAGGTGGCTGAAAACATCAGAGTTGCCACTAGCAGGTTTTTAAGGTTCATAAGAATGGTTTTATGGTTTAAAATTAAGTTCAAGGATAGTAAACACCCTTGTATCACACGGGGTTTGCCACAAAACAGATAATTATATTATTGATTATCAATAATTTAAAAAATATTTTGATTTTTTTGTAACCTTCTTACGGCTTTCAGGGTAGAAGGAACTGTTTTTAGGGTTTATGATTCAGGTTAGTTAAAATGGCGCCCCGTAAGGCGCCATTTTGCATTTAGACCCGTCCAGCAAAAAAATCAAGAAATAACGTAACCTTGATTGGCGTTATTCGGTATAAGAAACTGTTTTTAGGGTTTATGATTCAGGTTAGACAAATGGCGCCCCGTAAGGCGCCATTTTCATTTATTATCTACCGCATCCGCTACGATATGCGATGCGGCACGTTTGGAGGCTCCTGAACCCCCAAGGGAAATTTGCAGCTGATCATATTCACTCAACATCTTTTCGCGCTGGGGAGTATGCTCAGTGATGAGTCTTAAATGATGTTCAAGGTTATCCATGTTCAGTTCACCTTGAATAAGCTCCTTTACCACCTCGCGATCCATGATGAGATTCACCAGTGAAATAAATTTCACTTTGATGAGCTTTCGAGCAATGTGATAGGAGATGACATTCCCCTTATAACACACCACTTGTGGAACCCTGAACAACGCTGTTTCCAATGTAGCGGTGCCGGATGTGACTAACGCAGCGGTAGCCACTGAAAGTAATCCATATGTATTCCCAAACACCAATTCAATATTTGAGTTGCCAATATGTGAATGATACCATTCAACTGGCACTGATGGAGCTGCCGCAATCATGAAACGGTATTTCGGAAATTTGGAGACGGTAGCCACCATCAACGGCAGCATGGCGTAAATCTCCTGTCGTCTACTACCAGGCAGTAGTGCAATGATGGGGCGCGTGTCAGACCCTTTGTCAAAAACATACTGATTGTTTGAAATCGCATCCAACAACGGATGACCGACGAAATCCACCGGGTAACCAAGTTGCTCGTAAAACGGTTTCTCAAAAGGCAGTATAACCATCATGCGATGGACATATTGCTTAATGATTTCTACACGTGATTGTTTCCACGCCCAGATTTGAGGTGAGATATAATAATCGACCCGAAAGCCAGCCTCAAAAGCAAATCGGGCGATCCTAAGATTAAACCCGGGATAATCAATGAGAACCACCACATCCGGTTTGAACGCTTGGATTTGCCGTTTACACAAATTCAGATTCTTCAAAATGGTTCTAAGATTCATCAACACCTCTGCAAAACCCATAAAGGCCAATTCGCGGTAATGCTTTAAGACGGTGGCTCCTGCGGATTGCATCAGATCTCCGCCCCAACATTGTATCTCGGCTTGGGTATCCATCGCCATGATCTCCTTGACGAGGTTGGAACCGTGTAGGTCACCCGATGCTTCTCCCGAAACGATGAAATACTTCAATGTTGCTTACGCTATTGCAAATAGTAAAAGAAATAGGAAAGTCCGAAGATAAAAGTAACCAGCAGAATACCTCTCCCCGTATACTCTTTATTGGCCTTCATCATGAAATAGCGGAAGGGGAAGACATTGAGGAAAATGGCAATCACCTGCACAGTGCTTTCCCTGAAAATAGGCTTCCTGTGAAAG
>JBMTLM010000106.1:0-6459 GCA_049431185.1 Bacteroidia bacterium
AAATTAAATATAACGAGGAACATGGATTAAAGCCCATGGGTCTGAACAAGCGTAAGGAAGACATCCTTGGACAATCCTCCGTTGTTTCTACAAGATCCAATGATAAAAAACCCTATATCGAGGAACTGGAATTGGATGCTGTTGCAGCAGATCCGGTACTTCAATATTTATCCGATGAACAATTACTGAACCTGATCTCAGAAAACCGTAGGAAAATGGATAAGGCGGCAAAGGAACTTGACTTTTTAGAAGCCGCCCGCTTAAGAGATGAAATCAACCAATTAGAGGATCGGTTAAGTCATCATAACAAATAACACATGACAGATTTTATATTCATTGCCTCCCTTTTCTTTTACTTATTATCGGTTGTAGGTTGTCTGCTGCTATTCCTATTTAGCAACAACATACCCTTTTCTTTTACCAGAAGCCTGGTGATTTCGCACTTCATTGGTGGTGTCGGTTTTTTGTTTTTTGCCGTTTTTTCGGACCATACACCGACGTGGATATCCATTTTCTTTTGGTGTTCCGGCATTTTGTTGGCCGGTGATGTTTTCAGAAAATCTTTTTCCAAATGGCTAAAGGTTTATTTCCTGGCATTTTTGATTTCCATCCCCCTATTCATTGTAATTCCATCCCGTATCATACTTTTAGTGGCCGGCAAGGAATTTGGCAAGCCTGGAGAAGGACGATTTAGGGTTATTGACAATTATTATTTGGTACGTACATCCGAGCCTATGGACAGTATGGGGTTGTATCGATCAAAGTTCATCAAGGAAATGGGCTTTTTTCACCGCACCATTGCCCGTGGTATACCGACGAGACCTGCCATCGATTCGATCCGTTTAAGCGGTCCAATCCAAAACGATAGCATTGGATCGATCATATTATTTTCAGGAAGTGAAATTGATACGGTTGAGGTCTTTCGATACAAGACATTACCTAAAAAGAACCAAATCACGATAAAACCGCAATGAAACCATACCTGATTACGGTAATACCGGTTATTTTCGTTTCTAGCCTTACTGTTGCGCAAATGCCACAGACCGATATATACTTTTTAAATTATGAGTTAACGGGATCTAATTTTAAAATTGAATCAATCAGGAAAATTTCAAAGGGTTCGGGATACAATAATCAACCGTTTATTGCACCTGGATGCGAATCCGTTTATTACACTTCAAATGTTTTTGATTCTTCTCAGACTGAAATTTTGCGATATGATCATCCAACAGAAAGCACAACCAGGATAACTCATACAGAGCTTAGTGAATATTCGCCCTGCATCAGACCTGCTGGTGCCAATCTGAGTCTTGTAAGGGTGGAATCCGATCTTAAACAACACCTACGGCTGATATCTGATACGACAGGTGGTACGCAAAACATGGTTCCTGCAAGCGACAGTGTTGGTTACTATGCCTGGAATGGATCTGAATATTTGGGATTGATCCTTTTGAACAAAGGATTGGAGTTTCATACCTACCGAAAGGGAGATTCAAATACCATGTTGGTGAGTGATTCGGTCGGTCGTTTCATTGCTGCTGCAAAAAATGCTCCTGAGTTTTGGTACCACTCCAAATCAGACAAAAATCCTCAATTGATATCGTTTGATTTTGTTCGTAAATCAGAGACCAAACGATTACCAACATTACAAGGTTGTGATGATTACGGCATCGACAAAAACGGAAATGTTTTTGGGGCGTTGAATGGAACTCTTTATCAATTTAACGACACGCGCTGGAAACCGCTGATAGATCTCAATAAATACACTGGACATTTTTATAGACTGTCATTTTGTGAATGCGGTGGTCATATGTGTGTTGTTGGATTCACTGGTAAGAAACCATAGCACATGAGGGTTTTGGTCGTTGGAAATGGATTTGCCGGCTCCCAACTAGCCTACTATCTTGCGGAAAAGATTGATGATGTTACCGTACTTTCTCACCACGATTACCAGACTACGTGCAGCACCGCCGTTTCAGCCGGCATCATGCTTCCTTTTACTGGTCGAAGGAAAGTGCTATCTTTTAAAGCTGAACAAATTCTACCATTTGCATTAGAACATTACCAGAGACTGGAGTCAGATACTGGAATCAGACTTCTACGGGATATCAGCGTGATACAATGGATTCGTGATGCTGGAGAATATAATGACTGGGTTGCCAAATCCGCCGCGGAATCCACCGGAAAATTTCTTGGTACCATTAATTTGGGTGGAAAGATCATTGGACTCAAGCCTGCTTTTGGACATGTTCAGTTGACGTATTCAACCGCTGTCATAAGCCTTCAATTGTTACGGGCTGTTAAAGAAAATTCAAAAAGGATTAAATATTTAAATCATCCATTTGATTTTGAAAATTTTAAAGTAACGACTTCGGTGTCTTTATACGGCAATGATGCATTTGACAAAGTGATATTTTGCGAAGGATTTCGGGTCTCTCAAAATCCTTTTTGGCATGCACTTCCCTTTATGCCGGTAAAAGGGGAAATCATTGAAATCTATGCGCCTAAATTGGAATTGGATTGCATATACAATGGCTCCATATATATCATCCCATTAGGAAGCTATCGGTTTATGGTAGGCGCCACCTACAATTGGAAGGATATTGATGAGTTACCAAGCGAAGAAGGGCTCACGCAGTTGAAAAGGGAACTAGACCTTGTTCTTGATTGTGAATATACGGTTAGTTCACATGCTGCAGGTATCCGACCCGCCATTCAGGATCGTAGACCTGTCATTGGCTTCCATCCATTGTATCCAACCATAGGAATATTCAATGGATTGGGTACAAAAGGCGCCATGTTAGCTCCTTTTTATGCAAAGCAACTGTCTGATCATATCATTGATGGTAAGTCCATCGATGAGGATGTAGATGTCGGAAGGTTCAAAGACTTACTCGTGCATAATCAATAGCCACCACTACGCTTACGCATCAACCATTCGGAACTTAGGAAAAGAGCCAGCAAGACAAATATCCACTTCAATGATATGGCCTCTGAAAGTGATTTTCTGGAGTAAATAACTGGTTTCATGGTTTTCTGTGCAATAATGGAATCCACCAGCTGTTGCGTCATACCGGAATTGAAAAACGCACCGCTTGTTTTAATGGAAAGTGATTGCAACATGGTATGATTGGCCACCAAATCGGTCATTTCGGATTGCAACGCCGCTACCACGATTTTACCTGAACTTGAAAGGGAACGATCCCCAATTTTGGCGGTTGATTGAAATGAATAAATACCTGGGGGTAAAAAGCCGGCATTCAAAGTATATACGCCAGCGTTATTGGAAAAAGTATATTGAAAGTCCTTTTGATTTTCATCCGTAAGCATCAAGGAGACTTCAGCGTCCTTAACGGACTCGCCAGCATCATTAAATACAGAAGCGTCAAATAGTATCTGCTCGTTTTCGTTATATGAGTTTTTGTAGGATAACCGGAATGGGTTTCTGTTTTCTACAGAAACCATATACTGAATGGATTTTCCGATGATAGCGTTGAATGATTCGGTGTTGGAGTGATTTTGAAAATCATACAGCTTCCATCGCCAAAGACCCTCGCCAGCAATGATTCCTGTTTTGGGTGATGAGCCCGGAAAAAAAGCCACTAGCGGCATTTGGGTTTTAGTATTTCCTATGGTTTGATTGAACAGTGCATATCCTGCTTTTTTGAATGAGTAATTACCAAAGGGAATGGTCAATGGCGGCAAACCATTCAATCTTTCAATTTGAATGTCATCCAAACGGAATAACGAGAAAGTATTTGAAAGCACAGGTGTAGCCTCCGTGGTGGACCCATTGCTATCGTCTATCCGGATGGGAAAATCCATCGCATTTACATCCATTATGGAGGATTGGGCACCTAAAATAAACAACGTCGGAATCCCTGATTTAAGGATGTTTTCAGCGATTACACGTCCGCCATTGTTTTTGCTTGGTATTTGGTGGAGGATTGCCAACTTGGCATCCGGCATCGAGCCATTCCAACTACTTTGAGCCATCTCCAGCAATTCATAGTTTGGATTGGACTCCACCGTTGATTTAATGGCAGCGATGTCAGGATGTGGTGCAGCATGAATCAAAACGATTTTAGACCTTTCACTAGATACATTCAAGAAAATCGTTTTTGAATTATTTCCCGTATTCACCTCACCTGGCACTGGATCAACGATGATCTCATATTTGATCAGTCCCTTTTCCTTGGCTTCCACAATGAAAGTTGAAACATTTGAAAATCTGGACCCCGGTATGTCCACCATTTTCTGCGCAATGACTGATCCTTTGGAGACCAGTTTCAAATTTGCCTTTTGACCTTGAAGCTCGCGGGCATTTAAAATGACTTCTATTGGAAAACTGTTGCCAAGGAAAACGGTTTCATTGAAGCGTACGCTTTGGATGAATATGTCCTTCCGTACAGTGGTATCACCAAGAGCTACGGTATAAACCGGTACTGATAATTCAGGATAAGTGTACGAGGGATCTGCACCTTTGTTATACAAGCCATCGGTCATTAAAACCACACCCGATAGGTTCATTCCAGAAAACCGTGTCTTGAGCTCGTTTACCGGATAGGAAAGGTCGGATTCCAAACCATTCAATTGACCATTGAAGCCCTCAGCAAATCGATCTGAAATGGAGAAGATTCGTAAATCAATCTCATTCCCTAAGTTCTTTTGCAGGAGTTCAATATCACTTAGCAATTGATTGCCCACTGTATTGCTATCAGTCGAGAGCTTGACGGACTTTGAGTCATCTATGATGACTGCGATGATGGGTTTTTGAACTTCTCTTGAAATCGATTTAAACAAAGGAGACAAGAGCAGCAAGCATAGCACAAATACGGTTGTAAACCTTAAAAATGCCATAAATCCAATGACCCAGCGGCTGGTTCCGCTCAATACCTGATCCTTGCGATACAATAGCCACGCCACCAGCCCCCCTGTGGCTGCACATAAAAGTGACAACCAGCCGGGTGCTTCAGTGATGATTTCCAATTCCAAAATGTTCAATTTTATGCAAATATAGAAAGTTGTGAGGGTGTCGTGGCAACCATTCATTTTGGTACTTTTGAGGTATGTTGGTTACCGTATCAAATGTACACAAGTCTTTTGGAAACGTCGAGGTGCTCCAAGGGGTATCCCTTCAAATTCAAAAATCCGAAGTCGTCTCTGTGGTTGGTGCTTCGGGAGCCGGCAAAACCACTTTGCTACAAATTTTAGGTACTTT
This sequence comes from Bacteroidia bacterium, assembly GCA_049431185.1. Taxonomy (GTDB): domain Bacteria; phylum Bacteroidota; class Bacteroidia; order AKYH767-A; family OLB10; genus JALRAP01. The sequence goes on from JBMTLM010000106.1 coordinate 5,222, forward strand.
GGAAGTACCTGACGCTGGAACGGTTGAAATTGCAGGTCAGCCTGTTCATAGCTTGAAAGGAAATGCATTATCTGCCTTTCGAAACCGGCATATCGGGTTTGTTTTTCAATTTCATAACCTACTACCCGAGTTCACTGCTTTAGAGAATATTTGCCTTCCAGGTATGATTTTGGGTACAAAAGAATCTGAACTCTCTAGCAAAGCCATGGAGCTCATGGATTATCTGGGAATTTCTCATCGATCCAACCACAAACCGTCGGAACTCTCAGGGGGCGAACAACAACGAGTGGCTGTGGCCCGGGCCTTGATCAATAATCCAGCATTGGTTTTGGCCGATGAGCCTTCTGGAAATCTAGACTCGGAGAACGCTCATGAACTGCACAGCGTGTTTTTCAAGCTAAGGCAGGAGTTTAATCAGACATTCGTGATCGTAACTCACAATAACGATTTGGCCGTGATGTCGGATCGCATCATCCGTTTACAGGACGGAAAAGTGTTGCAATCCTAGATTATCTCCAATTTTTTATGGCTGCCCTTTTTCATTCGGCCGATTGGAATAAAATGTTTGGAATCTATTCCGTGGTGCTTGAAGGTCTCCACTAACTGATGTACGCTTCCCTCCCCTACGGAAATCAACAGGCCTCCACTCGTTTGGGGGTCAGCCATAATCAGTCTCTGTTTCTCAGTCAAGGAATTCACATGATTACCATAACTTTTCCAATTTCGGTTAGTACCCCCTGGAACACAACCCAAATCCATGTAGGTGTTGGCCGCATCCATGACAGGCACCTTTGAAAATTCCACTTCAGCCGTTAGACCACTTCCTTCTGCCATCTCAATCAGATGTCCAGCCAAACCAAAACCAGTGACATCGGTCATGGCATGTACGCCTTCCATTTTGCCTAGTTCGGCGCCGATTTTATTCAATTGGGTCATGCTTTGGATAGCTGTTTGTAGATCAGAAGGGGTCAATAAGTTTTTTTTGGATGCCGTCGTTAGCAATCCAATTCCCAAGCTCTTAGTCAGAAAAAGATAATCTCCTGCTTTCGCCGTATCATTTTTCTTGATGTTTTGTATGGGAATGAGTCCGTTTACAGCCAATCCGAAGATGGGTTCGGGTGAATCAATGCTATGACCTCCTGCCAAGGGGATGCCTGCTTCCATGCAGGCAGCTCTTCCGCCGGCAATCACCTTTCCAGCTATTTCAGGACCGATTTTATCCACTGGCCAACCCAAAA
>JBMTLM010000107.1:0-6374 GCA_049431185.1 Bacteroidia bacterium
CATATGGAACGGAACAAGTGATGGTGGTGTGCAGATCCAATCGCTCCGCCAACAACTATAACCGCCAAATTCGCTTTGGTTCCATGTGGTTTACCGAAGAGATCAATGCAGGTGATTTCCTGATGTGCACAAAGAACAATTATTTCTGGGTAGGTGGTGAGTCGGGGCCGTGTTTTATAGCCAATGGTGACATGTTGCGTGTGGTTCGTGTGAACGGTTTCAGCGAGATGTATGGTTTCCGCTTTGCCAACCTTAGTTTGGAATTCATTGATGTGCCGGATGCGCCCGCTTTTGATGCCCAAATCAATTTGGATAGTCTTCACACGGACTCGCCATCCTTGACATCAGAACAATCAAACCGATTGTACATGGCTGCCTCCGGACCCCCGGAAATTTCTAAGTCGGCTCGTGCCACAAGGCTATCATCCGACCCCTATTTTCAAGCACTGCAAGTAAAGTTCGGTTATGCAGTGACGTGTCACAAGGCGCAGGGTGGTCAATGGAAAGCAGTATATGTGGATCAAGGATATTTGACCGAAGAGATGATGGACCGTAATTATTGGCGGTGGCTATATACGGCCGTGACCCGGGCCACTGAAAAACTGTACCTGGTAAATTTTTCAGAACGGTTTTTTGAGGACTAGTGTACGCCCAATTCGGGATGGTGTCCTGGAACTTTTGAAAAATACGCTTTCATGGCAGCGATATCGTCCTCCATGCTTGCAGAAGTGAAAAAGGGTTCTTCGATAATGATTTCCTTGGTTTGGTAGTTCATGGCAACCATGACAATAGGGATTTGTAATTTGTTGGCGATATGCCAGAAACCCGTTTTCCAAACGGGTGCATAGCTGCGAGTGCCCTCTGGGGTCAGGCAAATGGAAAAGCAGTCCTTAGAGTCAAATATCTCGCAAACGGCATCCACCATGTTCGTTTTTTTGGATCGGTCTACCGGATATCCGCCGAGCTTGCGGAAAATCCAACCGAATGGAAACCTGAAAAGTTCCTTCTTTCCTACGAAACGGGTATCAACACCCATCATGCTGCGGGCTCCCAATCCCACGAAAAAATCCCAATTGCTCGTGTGTGGTGCCACCACCATCACAAACTTCTTCAGATCCAATGGGATTTTCCCTACGACTTTCCATCCCCGTAATTTGAAGAAGAACCTGTAAAGTGGATCCAGCATGCGCAATTGATGTTTTCAGCAAAGTAAACACATTCACGCTGCCTTTTGGAATGATTATTGCAAACCCTATGAAAACAACCTTCTGCCTTATGCGTAATTTATCAAAAGCTTTGTTATTCAGTATTATAACGCTTTCATTGGCATCCTGTGGCACACCCACCAGAATTCTCACACAGGATTTGCGGGAGCAGTACAAACTCAGCGAACAGGATTTAAAATCCATTCAATTCTATGTCAGTGGTCCGATTGTTTTGACGAGATATTCCCAAGGTGCCAAGAAAACCACCGAAGGGGGCGAACTGACCTTGATGAAGGATGAGGTTTTGGAACGCATCGTGATCAAGTCGGGCACACCATGTTTGATCAAAGATGTGGTGGATGGCAACCGAGTTACGGTTTCGTTTGAAGACGGTGACAACCGATATCTTGTTTTCGGCAGCATCAAGCGAAATGGTGGCAACTATTGTCTGCAAGCATTGGATTGGGGTGGTGAACGAGGAGGTAAATTGAACTATGGAGAAAAGGAATACAACGTAAATTCCTATGCCCAGGGTGCGTTTCTTTATTTGAAGGTGAAAAGCTTGAACAGATTCAAGTTGGATGAGCAAGTGGTAAAAGGAAAGACCCTGAATTGATCAGGGTCTTTTTGGTGGGACGTACTGGGCTCGAACCAGTGACCCCTGCCTTGTCGAGGCAGTGCTCTGAACCAACTGAGCTAACATCCCGATCGTTCTGCAAATATAGACAGAAGTCGCTTCATGCATATATGAACTTGACAATCATAGCCAGACCGAAGCCAATCAATAAAAACCCCGAAACCCGGTTCATCCACATCAAAACATTGCCGGAAATCGCTTGCTTTAAACTCGATGCACCCCATGCTTTGAGCAAATCGGTTCCAAATACCGTTGTCAGAAGACTCGTGTAAAAGATCACTGCGTATCGGCCTTCGGTATCTTGAATGGACCATGTTCCGGCCACACCAATCCAGAAAAAGAGTACAGACGGGTTTAGTGAGTTCATGGAAAACCCTTTTGCAAACTCCAATAGGGTGTTTTTGGTGGAGTTTTTATAATTCAACTGCTCGGCACTGATGCTTGCTTTTTTGAAATAGGTAACCACGCCAAAGCCGATGATGAGCAACCCACCGCAAACACCGATGATGGAATCAAATTGCTGCAGATTCATGATCATGGAGCTTCCCAGATGGGTGATCGTGGCAAACATGACATCGCTGGCGATTACACCAATGGAAAGCATCATGGCCGGCAGAAATCCTTTCTGAACACTGGTGTGAATGAGCATGAAAAAAACCGGACCCACCAAAAGGGCCAAGACCCCGCCCAATAACATTCCACTGATAATGGCTTCGGTCATATGTAAAAAGTGGCCACGTTGTTAAATCAGTTCTTAACGACTTTCTGCACGAAATCCTCCCATTCAGCGAACTGATGGTTTTTCATCACCCGCGGGAATTTGTTTTGAGCGCCGACCTTGTTGTTGGCCTCCATCCATTGCAAGAAAACACTTGGTGAAATGATTTCGACAAAAACGTCTTTCAAGGCCGAACCCCTTTCTACCCGGTAATCATCGTTGAGGATTTTCAATTTTTCATCAAGCAGCGCTCGAACCTTGGCGGCTTCATGGGTGTCATCCGTACCAATGTACCATTTGTGGGCGAACATGGTTCCGCTGGGTATGCCGGAAACGGTGAACTCATTGATTCGGATATTCAATTCATTGGCCACCATTTCGATGGCTTTGTTCATGTTGTCCACCGAAAGGTGCTCTCCGCAGAGACTGAGGAAATGCTTGGTGCGACCAACGATGACAATGTCACATTTTGTTTTGTTGGTAAAACGCACCACGTCTCCTATAAGATATCTCCACGCTCCGGAACAAGTGGAAAGCAGAATGGCATAGTCTTGGCCCTCTTCCACCTCCTGCACCAACAATGTATTGGGATTGCCGATGAGTTCGCCGTCGGAATTGAAGTTCTGAGGATTGAACGGAATAAATTCAAAAAAAATCCCGCTGTTCAGATTCAACCGCATGCTTCTCTCGCCAGGTTCGTCTTGAAAGGCAATGAATCCTTCCGAAGCCAGATAGGTTTCGATGTAATTCAGTGGTTTGCCCAACAACGATTCAAATCCTTTTCGATAAGGCTCAAATGAAACACCACCATGCACATAGATGGAAAGGTTGGGCCACACTTCGTGAATATCCTTTAGGTTATATCGAGTGATTACCTTTTCAATTAGTAATTGCACCCATGCAGGAACACCCACGATGATTCCGATATCCCACTCCGGTGCCTTATCGGTGATCTCATCCAGCTTGGCATTCCAATCCATCTCCTTGGAGATTTTACGGCCAGGTTTGTAGAAGTGCTGGAACCAAAATGGAATATTGCTGACGGTAATACCACTTAAATCACCTTCGAAGTAGCTTCCCCTTTGATGCAGGTGCGTGCTGCCGCCCAACATCAGGATGCCTTTTTCAAAAAGCGATTCCGGGAGGTCATATTTGGCAAGGGAAAGGATTTGTTTGATGCTGACCTTTTGGATGGCCTTGATCATGTCCTTGGTGACCGGGATATGTTTGCTGGACGAGTCCGAAGTTCCCGAGCTGAGTGCAAAATACTTTACAGGTCCAGGCCAGCAAACGTCCACTTCATTATGTAGCGTTTTATTCCACCATTTGGAAAAGATGCTATTGTAGTCGTGAACAGGTACTGCTCGGCGATACCGGTTGATAAAGTCGTCAGCATCCAAAATTTCCGAAAACCTGTATGCCTGACCGAACATGGTATCCTTCGCCTTGGACAAAAGTTTTCTCAGCTCCTTGTTTTGGTGTTTTTCAGGAGAGGATTTCTTGAATGCGATCTTTGATCGCAGAGCAATACTTTTTTTTATGATACTTCCCAGAATTGGCATATACCAAGGTTGTTTTGGTTAGCGCAGGATTTAATTGGCCTTTAAGAACTCAAAGAACCAATTAAAGGGTTAACTCATACAATGGATGATCTCATCGCCGAACTCGCTGCACTTAAGTAACGTGGCTTGATCCATCAGGCGATGGAAATCATAGGTCACTTTTTTGGAGGCTATGGCTTTTTCCATACCGGCATAAATCAGGTTGGCGGCTTCCAACCAACCCATATGTTCCAACATCATGGCACCGGAGAGTATCACTGAGCCAGGGTTCACCTTATCTTGTCCGGCATATTTGGGTGCTGTTCCGTGCGTGGCTTCGAAAATGGCATGTCCGGTCACATAATTGATGTTGGCTCCTGGTGCAATGCCAATTCCTCCTACACAGGCGGCCAACGCATCAGATACGTAGTCTCCATTCAGGTTCAAGGTGGCAATCACTGAGTATTCGTCGGGGCGAAGCAGTATCTGTTGCAAAAATGCATCGGCAATCGAATCCTTGATGATGATCTTGCCGGCATTCACCGCGGCTTTCATGGCTGACTCTGCGGCCTCTTTACCGTCTTTTTCCGCCATACGGTCATATTGGTTCCAAGTGAAAACCTTGTCGCCATACTCACGCTCCGCCAATTCATATCCCCACTTCTTGAATCCACCTTCGGTGAATTTCATGATGTTGCCTTTATGTACCAACGTTACGGAAGGCTTCTTATGATCCACAGCGTATTGAATGGCGGCACGAATCAATCGCTCGGAACCCTCTTGTGAAACAGGCTTGATGCCGATTGAAGAAGATTCGGGGAATCGGATTTTATTCACGTTCATTTCCGTCTTTAAAAAGTTGATGACCTTCTGAACTTCCGGGGTACCTGCCATGTATTCAATACCGGCATAAATATCTTCGGTATTCTCACGGAAAATCACCATGTTGGTTTTCTCAGGATGCTTCACAGGGGAAGGAACGCCCTCGAACCAACGTACCGGACGCAAACAAACATACAGATCTAATATCTGTCGGAGTGCCACATTGAGTGAACGGATGCCACCTCCCACGGGAGTGGTAAGCGGACCTTTGATGGCAATGAGATGTTCACGGATCACATCGAGGGTTTCATCGGGAAGCCAGTTACCGGTTTGATTAAAGGCTTTTTCGCCTGCCAACACTTCCTTCCAAACGATTTGCCTGTTGCCCTGGTAAGCTTTAGCAACTGCCGCATCAATCACTTTTACGGATGCCGCCCAGATATCGGGACCGGTTCCGTCACCTTCAATGAATGGAATGATTGGTTGGTTGGGCACGTTCAATTTGCCGCCGTGATTTGTGATTTTTTCTCCTTGCATGGTTTTAAAATGTGTTTATTGGTTTTCTGATAAGTTTTTCAAAATTAGTCAAACGAAAGCGCCTGCTAAAAATCAACATCCAGGTCAAGCTTTTGTTTCATCACGCCAATGAAAGGATTCGCAGCCTTCATTTGTTCATATTTCTCTGATGGCGTGTAGGCGGTATGCTTTACGAATTCGGCCGGAACAATTTGACAACGGATGTCGCCGCACTTCAAGTTTTCTTGATCCCGCAGGATATTGAGGATTTCGGTTCGGTTCGATCTGATTTCGTCCTGTAGGATACTGTTTTCAACGGGTAATTCTATAACGTTGTCATCTACGATGGTGAGCGGATAGGCTACCAGGGAAAGAGCCAATTGTTTTTTACCCTGTGATGCAAAATGGGCGCTAACTTTCTTGATGGATTCAGTGACCGTCTCAATTTCCAATCGGACACCACTGAACGCCATTGCCGGGTCTTTCTCTTTTTCGGATGCTGAGGCAGTGTTGGCCCTGGCCGAAAGTTTTTCAGCTATGGAAACGGTCGCAGGTCGCACCGAGGGTCGAGATGGATGACTGCCCATCGGGGTGGTAGTTTTTTCTTGTGCGGGTATGGATGCGACAGGAGTGGGCGGTGGTGCAATATTTACCTTGGATGGTGCAACGGGTACTTGTGCAGGAATCGTTCCCGAGTTTTGGGTGGAGGCAGCCGAAAGGGGAGATGGTGCCAGCGTTACACTTGGACTGGGGGCGGTTTTGCTGACCACGGGAGGCGGTGTTAACTCGGGAGCTCCGGCCAAGGAGCAAAGTTTCATGAGGGTAACTTCAGCCAACAGGCGCTGGTTGAGCGCACTTTGCAATTGAATTTCGCAACGGGCAATCGTCTCCAGGAATTGGAAAATCATGGCGGCAGGAATTCGGGCCGACTGCGC
>JBMTLM010000108.1:0-6352 GCA_049431185.1 Bacteroidia bacterium
GGCGCTGCCATGAAGGCCGCTGAAGCAGACATTGCGGTGCAAGTGATTATCCTGACCGGATCGGGTCCTAAGGCTTTTGTGGCCGGTGCCGACATTGCGGAGTTCAGTAATTACAGCGAAGCCGAGGGTAAGGACCTGGCACAAAAAGGCCATGATGTGTTCAACTCAATAGAGCGGTTGTCCAAACCTGTCATTGCCGCTATCAATGGTTTTGCCTTAGGCGGTGGATGTGAATTGGCGATGGCGTGTCACCTAAGAGTGGCCGCTGAGAATGCCAAGTTCGGACAACCTGAAGTGAAGCTAGGCCTAATCCCCGGTTATGGCGGGACACAGCGATTGGTCCATCTGATTGGAAAAACCAAAGCCACTGAGTTGCTCATGACGGCCGACATGATCGGATCATCAGAAGCATTGCAGTTGGGGTTGGTTAATCATGTGGTTGCACCCGAGCAATTGATGGATAAGTGCAAGGAGATGGCTGCCAAAATCATGAAGCAGGCACCCTTAGCCATTGCTTCCGTCATTCGGTGCGTGAATGCATCGGTTACACCATCCGGGTTTCAAACCGAGGTGGAAGAGTTTGGAAAGTGTTTCATTACGGATGATTTCAAAGAGGGTGCAGGAGCGTTCCTGGAGAAACGCACTCCTGCATTTCAAGGGAAATAATATTTGCTTACGCAAAGACGTTGTAACGCACCAACGCAAAACCCCATCACCAATTGGGTATACTCAAAAAATTAGCAGGCGAATCGGCGGTTTACGGATTGAGCAGCATCCTCGGCCGTTTTTTGAATTACCTGTTGGTGCCATTGCACACGCATGTGTTTACCAACCCTGGTGAATACGGAGCGGTAACGGAAATTTACGCTTACATCTCTTTCCTGGTCATCATTTTCACCTACGGCATGGAAACCGCTTTTTTCCATTTTGCCCGCAAGTATCCGGATCAAAACGAACGTGTGTTTGGAACAGGGATGATGTCGTTGTTGGTTTCCACCATTGTTTTTTCAGGATCCCTATGGATGTTTTCCGGTTCGTTGGCTGAGGTCTTGAATTACCAACAACATCCCGAGTATATCACCTACATGGCGCTTATCATCGGATTTGATGCCATCACCGCCATTCCGTTTGCCCGATTGCGTCAGCAAGGCAAGGCTAAAAAATTTGCCGCCTTGAAGGTTTTCGGCATCGGCATCAACATCCTGTTCAACATCCTGTTTTTTATTGTGTTTCCAGTTTGGTCCAATCGAGAGACGGGAATCCTTTACGAAATTGCCAAACAGTTTTATGACCCTTCGGTGGGCGCAGGATATGTTTTCCTGGCCAATATGATTGCCAGTATCGCTACGATGTTGATCATGTTACCATTGTTACGTTTTCGTTTCTCGGATTGGGATACTTCGCTTTGGCGGGAGCAAATGGTTTATGCCTTACCGCTGCTGTTTGCCGGTTTGGCAGGCATGATTAATGAGACGCTCGACCGTGCGATGTTGCGGCAGCTGATTCCAGATGCCAACGAAGCAATGGTGCAATTGGGCATCTATGGGGCATGTTATAAGTTATCCATTCTGATGACGTTGTTCATTCAGGCATTCCGATACGCAGCCGAGCCATTTTTCTTTAATCAATTCGGAAAGGATGATGCCAAGGAAAACTATGCACGTGTCACCAAATATTTCTGCATTACATGTGCAATTGTTTTTTTAGGTGTGATGTTGTACATCGACTTGTTTAAGCACTTTATCGGTGAACCTTATCGTGTTGGCTTGAGCGTGGTGCCCATATTACTATTGGCCAACATGTGCTTGGGGATATTTTTCAACTTGAGCATGTGGTATAAAATGACCGGTAAAACAAAGTATGGCCTCTTCTTTACGTTGTTCGGCGCATTGATCACCGTTGCGCTGAATGTATTGTTAGTGCCTTCGATGGGTTACATGGGTGCGGCATGGGCCACGTTAGGATGTTACGCCAGCATGATGGTGGCTTCCTACCTGATCGGTCAGCGGAATTACCCGGTGCCGTATGAAACAATACGTATTGTCGGATACATCATGTTGGCCATCGGGGTGTATTTGTTTTCTGATATCTTAATGGATTGGCTGGAGCCCAACACCCTGATCAAATTATTGGTGAACACCATTTTGTTCATCGGATTCCTGTTTGCCATGGGTAAATGGGAGCGGCCACCGGTGGTCAATAAATAATATTATTATGGAAGTAACGGTCAAAATAGTGAACAGCTCAGGCCATCCGCTGCCTGCTTATGAAACATCCGGAGCAGCGGGAATGGATTTGCGAGCGGTGTTGGATGCGCCCATCGTTTTGGAGCCGCTGCAACGTACTTTGGTGCCTACGGGGATATTCATCGAGCTGCCGATTGGGTTTGAGGCGCAAATTCGTCCGAGAAGCGGACTTGCTTTCAAGCATGGTATTACGGTTTTGAATACGCCTGGGACCATTGATGCAGACTATCGCGGCGAGGTGAAGGTCTTGTTGGTGAATCTGTCATCACAACCGTTCACCATCAACCATGGAGAGCGCGTTGCTCAAATGGTGGTGGCTTCTCATGCACAAGTATTCTGGTCGGTTACGGATGAGTTGGGTGATTCCAAGCGTGGCGCAGGGGGATTTGGCAGCACGGGAAGACACTAGGATATGGATTGATTCCTGTTGTTTTTAGCGATAGAAGAGTTTTGGATCTAAGGTAACACCAACGGGGATAATCGAGAAATCGATTGACCCTTCGAATCCAAATGTTCTCTGGTCGAATATCAAAATGACCTGATTGGTTAATGGCGATTCAATATAGCCTTTATATTCAAATTCGCTGGCATTGACTACTTCGCCACTTGCAACGGTAACGGCATGTTGGTTGTCCATGACCACTTTTATATTGTATCTAAGATTTACAAGATTGAGGTCACGGTCTTCTATCGGGGTTTGACGAACGGTCGATTTCACTTCATAACCATGACCATCGCGGAAGAAGGTACGATCTCTTTTTAATTCCAAATCAAATTGAGAAATGTTGTGTGACCTTAAAAAGTTAGACAGAGGTTTGATGAATTTATTCCAATCCGATACATGGTTTAGTTCCGCTTCGTATCCCAATGGTTCATTTCGCGGATTGATGCTCAGGGATCCTTTCGTTTTGTCTGTGAAAATGTCTTGAACGATGATGTTGTGAGTACAACATCCACATCCATTGTGGCAAGGCCTTTCCAAATAGGCAAACAACCCATTTTTACTGAAACCGATTGGGTAAAGTCCAGCTTCAATCTCCGTCCCGAAGTCAGTCATTCCGGCATCTTTACGTGTATAAAGGTTTTTGGGATATGAATAGCTGAAGTCTAGCAGCGGTTTTGCAGGAGCTGATATTTGGTTTTCATTTGCTGGAGTTTTCGGTTCCGGTTTTTTTTTCAATTTTTTCTGTCGGCTTGGTCGCGGGCTCACAACCCACAATCAAGGCAGATATCAACAGCGCGACACAGAGCTTCATTTCGGATAGCATTAAAGTTTGACTTAAAGATATCTCTTAGATTAAAACGCTGGCCAGCATTTTTTAAAATCACGCAAAAGGCTCATTGCCAAATTATTGATAGGGCAAAATAAGTCCCCATATTGATGATTCGAGGGGCTATTTTTGTACCTTTGCCAAAGTTTACAACTAGCTGTTTATGAAGATTATCGTGCCGATGGCAGGGATGGGTAAGCGAATGCGTCCCCACACCTTGTCGATTCCCAAACCGCTGATTCCTGTGGCGGGAAAACCGATTGTTCAGCATTTGGTGGAGGATATCACCAAGGTTTGCCATGAGCCCGTTGACGAAATCGCATTTGTCATCGGGAACTTCGGCAAGGAAGTGGAAGAAAACTTGATTCGCATAGCAGAGGCTCAGGGTGCCAAGGGTAGCATCTACTACCAAGAAGAGGCACTAGGAACCGCCCATGCGATATTGTGCGCAAAACCCGCTCTCACCGGCAAGGTAGTGATCGCTTTTGCCGATACATTGTTCAAGACCGAAAAAATTCACGACAACGCGGATAGCGACGGCACCATTTGGGTGAGCAAGATCGAGGATCCCCGGATGTTTGGAGTGGTGAAGTTGGATGCACAGGGTGTCATCACGGATTTTGTAGAGAAGCCGCAAACCTTTGTTTCCGATCTGGCCATCATCGGCATTTATTATTTCAAGGACGGCGACAACCTGCGCAACGAGTTACAATATCTCATCGATAACAACATTCGGGACAAAGGGGAATATCAGATCACCAACGCCTTGGAGAACATGAAAGCCAAAGGCAAACGTTTTCACGCCTCCACCGTCCAGGAATGGCTTGATTGTGGCAACAAGGACGCAACGGTGTACACCAATGCGCGTGTACTTGAAATCAAACCCGGAGCCGCCGGCAACCACAGCACGCCATCCGATATTGTAAACTCCGTCATCATCGAGCCCTGTTTCATCGGAAAAGATGTGCGCATACACAATTCTGTGGTAGGGCCACACGTTTCCATCGGCGCGGGCTCCACCGTTATCGATTCCATCGTCAAAAACTCCATCATTCAAAACGCATCCGTTATTCACACCCAATGCATATCAGGCTCTATGGTGGGCAACCATGTAAGCTTGAAGGGAAGCATGAGGGATTTGAGCATAGGGGATTATACCACATCAAACGATTGAGACCTATCCGTAAATTTTTGTTTTTGACCCTGGCGGTAATATTCGGGGCCTGTATGGCGTCGGTTTTTACATCTTGTGCCGTTGTAAAAAAAGATTCCAAAACCACCGCTTCCAAAAAGTCTTCAGAGGGCCTTACCGAGGAACAACGGGTGACATTAAAGTTTATGTTCATGAACGCCACCAAGGAGCGCGTTCTGGGGAATGTCGACAAGGCATTGGAGTTGTATGCGCAATGCATTCGGGTGGATTCCCGCAACCATGCTTCCATGTATGAGATCGCCAGCATCTATACCGATCAAAAGAAATATACGGATGCCATCTTCTTTGCTTCCGGCGCCGCACAATTGGACCCATCCAATGAGTGGTATCGCCTCTTGCTGGCCGATTTGTATATGGAAACCCGTTTATTCAAGGAAGGGGAGTTGGAGTATCAGAAGCTTAACAGGGACTTTCCCGGCAATTTTGATTATGCACTTGATTATGCCGCCGCTTTAATCACCAACGGTAAATTACAGGAGGCGGTAAAGGTTTATGACGAGGTTGAAAAGCGCTTCGGCGCTTCGCCAGAACTGACCATGGAGAAAGAACGTTTGTGGCTGCGGTTGGGCAAGGTCGATAAGGCTGCGCAGGAAGTTGAAAAACTCATCAACACGGATCCGCGCAACGTCTCCTATTTATCGATGTTGGTGGAGTTATACCAATCCAACAACATGCCTGAGAAGGTTTTGGAAACCGTGGAGCGCATGAAGCAGATTGATGCGGAGAGTCCATATGTCTATCTCGCTTTGGCCGGGTACTATCGAAGCGTGAATCAATTCGACAAATCCTTTGAAAACCTTAAAAAGGCATTTGGTAGCAACGAGCTCGAACATGACCTGAAAATGCAGATCATTACCTCGTACATGCCGTTGCTGCAGGGTGATCCCGACATGCTTCGTCAAGGATTGGAGCTCTCTCAAATATTGGCCCAAACCCATCCCGATGATGCGGTTTCGCTTTCCATTTACGGTGATTTCTTGGCGATGAGTGAGCGCTGCAAGGATGCTGTTCCGCAATACCGCAAATCGCTCTCGATGGATGCCAACAATATCAGCGTGTGGCAGCAACTGTTGATTTGCCTTTCTGAAACGGAGGATGTATTAGGGATGCTGGAAGCTTCTGACAGTGCATTGGTGTTGTTCCCCGAGCAATCGGTATTGTATCTTTTCAAAGGTACAGCCCTCACGTTACAAAAAAATCACCGGGAAGCCGTTAAAGCCTTGATGGCGGGAAGTAAATTGGTAGTGGATAATGATTATCAGTTGTTACAGTTTTATACACGGCTCGCGGATAATTATCATAGTTTGAAAGAGCATGAGAATTCCGATAAGTATTATGACAAGGCATTGAGCATAGATCCCAATGACCCTTTGGTGTTGAATAACTATAGTTATTATTTATCCGTACGTAAGGAGCAGTTGGAAAAAGCGGAGCGGATGTCCAGGAAGTGCAATGAAATCCGTCCGGGCGAGCCTTCTTACGAAGACACCTATGGTTGGATCTTGTACGTCATGGGGCGTTATCAGGAGGCCAAGACGTGGTTACAAAAGGCCATCGACAATGGTGGCGGAACCAATGGGACCATTTTGGAACACATGGGCGATGTGTTATTCAAGTTGGGA
>JBMTLM010000109.1:0-6350 GCA_049431185.1 Bacteroidia bacterium
CACCACGGTGGTCCCTTTGGAACGGATGTCACGGATCAAATCCCACAAATTGCGCCGCGCCTGCGGATCCAACCCGGTGGTAGGCTCATCCAAAAAAACAACACGTGGCTGATTGATGAGTGTGGTGGCGATGGAGAACCGTTGCTTTTGTCCGCCAGAGAGCTCTTTATATTTGGCTTTGCTCTTATCATTGAGCGCCACCTTGCCTAAAATTTCCTCGGGATCCACGTCACGGTTATACAATCCGGCAAACAATCGAATGAGCTCGGTGAGTGTCAGGCTCGGATAATATCCCGCGGCCTGCAACTGCACACCGATTTGTTGTTTGATGTGGTCGGCGCTTTGGCGGATGTCGTAGCCGCAGACCTTCACGGATCCCGCCGTGGGCTCACGCAAGGTTTCGATGATTTCAAGCGTAGTGGTTTTGCCGGCGCCATTCGGACCTAACAAACCGAAAATCTCTCCTTCCATCACTTCAAAACTGATGCCGTCAACCGCCCGCAAGGAGCCGTACTCCTTTACCAGGTTGCTGACGTGGATGATGGGTTGCATGGCGCAAAGGTAGAGAATGTTGGTAATTGGTCATTGGTTACCGGTCACTGGTCACCGTTCACCAATTGTGAAATTTCCGACTAACTTTGTTCCATGATCCAAATCGGCAACACCATCGTATCGTCTGACGTTGTTTCAAAAAAATTTGTGTGTGATTTGACGGCATGCAAAGGTGAGTGCTGTATATCGGGGGCGAGTGGCGCTCCTTTGGAGGAGGAGGAGCTGGCTATCTTGGATGACATTTACGAAAAGGTGGAGCCTTATATGACCAAGGAGGGTAAGAAGGCGGTTAAGAAGTATGGTAAATATCTGGTGGATAGTGATGGCGACTACGTGACCCCGTTGGTGGGTGGCGACAAGGAATGTGCGTACACCATCTTCGAAGGAGGCATGGCCAAGTGTGGCATCGAAAAAGCATGGGCGGATGGTGTGGTAAAGTTTCGCAAGCCGATCTCCTGTCATTTATATCCCATTCGCATCGACAAACTCAAAAGCGGCGTCGAAGCCATCAACTACCATAAGTGGGATATTTGTTCGGCAGCATGCACTTTGGGCAAAAAACTACAAGTGCCTGTTTTCAAATTCCTCAAAGAGCCCCTCATCCGAAAATACGGGGCCAAATGGTACAAGCAATTGGAGCTGGCCGTGGAACAAAAGAAGCCTTGAACGGTTTCCACATCGGTTGATAACCTCCCAAGGCCCTGACCCTCAGAAAAGCTTCTTATTTAGATAGCATTTAAACCCCAAAAACAAAGGTTCGTCGGGTCTTTTTTTATTAACCCGTTGTGTTGAAAAATACACCGCTTTGTTTGTAAAAATGATTTGTTGGGGGAATAAATTTTATGAATGTTTGTGGTGTAGTCAATGAGCACGCCTTTGGGTTTCTACTTCATTGATTACCAAACAAATTTAATCATCTCAAGAGTTAAAATAACCCTGATCGTTGGGTCGATCGGGAAAAGGAATTGTCAACTTAATTAAAACCAACATTTTATGGAAGTTTTGCTCCAAGAAAACAAGGATCGGTTCGTCCTCCTACCTATTAAGTATCCCGATATCTGGGACATGTACAAGAAGCATGAAGCCTCTTTTTGGACAGCCGAGGAGATCGATTTGGCGCAAGACTTAAAGGATTGGGCGAGGTTGAGTCCTGACGAGCAACACTTTGTCAAGCACGTGTTGGCCTTTTTCGCAGCCAGCGACGGGATTGTCAACGAAAACCTAGCCGTGAATTTCATGCGCGAGGTGCAATTGCCAGAAGCCCGCTGTTTCTATGGCTTCCAAATCATGATTGAGAATATCCACTCGGAGACCTACTCCTTGTTGATCGACACCTATATAAAGGACCCCGTAGAAAAGAAATATCTCTTCAATGCCATTGAAACGGTGCCTTGTGTGCAGAAAAAAGCCGAGTGGGCTTTGCGTTGGATCGAGAACGGTTCCTTTGCGGAGCGACTCGTGGCATTCGCTGCCGTAGAGGGCATTTTCTTCTCCGGATCCTTCTGTTCCATCTTCTGGCTCAAGAAGCGTGGCCTGATGCCCGGCTTGAGCTTCTCCAATGAACTGATTTCCCGTGACGAAGGCATGCATTGCGATTTCGCTTGTCTGCTCTATGGCATGTTGGAAAATAAACTGTCTGTGGAACACGTTACATCTATCATCAAAGATGCCGTTAAGAACGAGCATGAGTTTGTGACAGATGCCCTACCCGTATCCCTCATAGGGATGAACGCCAAGCTCATGTGTCAATACATTGAGTTTGTGGCTGACCGCCTGTTGGTGGCATTAGGTTGTCCCAAGGTATATAATGTGACCAACCCCTTCGACTTCATGGAAACCATCTCCCTTCAAGGCAAAACCAACTTCTTTGAGAAGCGGGTAGGCGAATACCAGAAGGCAGGCGTGAGCTCCACCAAGCAGGAAAATGAGTTCAAGCTCGACGAGGACTTCTGATAACCAATCGGGAGCCTTGTTTGAAACTTGGTTGAAAACTCCGGAACCACCCGCGTCGACCCCAAGTTTAATTTGAACACCTTAGCCTAAGTCATCCAAGTAATTTCATTGAACAATAAAAAAGGACCCTCAAGGTCCCTAGGAATACCCGTCACTCTCAACTAAATTTTAATCTTTAATTAACGCTTCTTATGTACGTAATTAAAAGAGACGGAAAAAAGGAATCCGTGAAGTTTGACAAGATCACTTCGCGCATACAACGTCTGTGTTATGGTTTGTCTCCGGAGCACGTGGATCCGGTGCAGGTAGCCATGAAAGTTATCGAAGGCATTTTTGCCGGTGTTACCACCAGCCAACTGGATAACCTCGCCGCAGAAGTCGCCGCCTCATTGACCACCAAGCATCCTGATTATGCATTGTTGGCATCGCGCATCGCCATCTCCAACCTGCATAAGAACACCAAGAAGTCATTCTCGGAAACGATGCGTGATTTGCACGAGTACATCGATCCGCGAACCGGCCTCAACGCCTCGCTCATCGCCGACGATGTGTACAAGGTGATTTGTGACAATGCTGAGCTGCTTGATTCCACCATCATCTATGATCGTGATTTCGGTTATGACTTCTTCGGTTTCAAAACACTCGAAAAGTCATATTTGCTCAAACTCAACGGCAACGTGGTGGAGCGTCCACAACACATGCTTATGCGTGTGGCCATCGGTATCCATAAGGAAGACATCGACGCAGCCATCGAGACCTATACTTTGATGAGCGAGCGTTGGTTCACCCATGCTACGCCTACACTGTTCAACGCGGGAACTCCCAAGCCACAACTTTCCTCTTGCTTCCTGCTCACCATGAAGGGCGACAGCATTGAAGGCATCTACGATACACTCAAGCAAACAGCACAGATTTCCCAAAGTGCAGGTGGTATCGGTCTCAGCATTCACAACATTCGCGCTACGGGTTCATACATCCGTGGCACCAATGGTACCAGTAACGGTATTGTTCCGATGTTGCGCGTGTTCAATGACACCGCACGTTATGTAGATCAAGGCGGTGGAAAGCGCAAAGGTTCGTTCGCCATTTACCTGGAGCCTTGGCATGCCGATGTTTTCGAGTTTCTTGATCTGAAAAAGAATCATGGCAAGGAAGAGCTCCGCGCACGCGATCTGTTCTTCGCCCTATGGGTATGCGACCTCTTTATGAAGCGCGTAGAAGCCGAAGGCGATTGGTCGCTCTTCTGCCCGAATGAAGCTCCCGGCTTGGCCGACTGCTATGGCGATGAGTTTGAAGCCTTGTACGAGCGTTACGAGCGTGAAGGCAAAGCCCGCCGCGTAGTGAAGGCACGTGAGTTGTGGACCGCCATCCTCGAGTCGCAAATCGAGACCGGCACACCTTACATGTTGTATAAGGATGCTTGCAACAGCAAGTCGAACCAGAAGAACCTGGGCACCATCAAGAGCTCCAACCTCTGCACCGAAATCGTTGAATACACCGACAAGGACGAGGTGGCCGTATGTAACCTCGCTTCCATCTCACTTCCCCGTTTTGTGGTGGATGGCAAATTCGATCACCAACGCTTGTTCGATATCACGTATGTGGTGACGCGCAACCTGAACAAGATCATTGATGTAAACTATTATCCCGTTCCGGAGGCCCGCAAGAGCAACATGCGTCACCGCCCCATCGGAATCGGTGTGCAAGGATTGGCCGATGCCTTCATCCTCATGCGTATGCCTTTCGAGTCTGAGGAGGCACGTAACCTCAACCGTGAAATCTTTGAAACCATCTATTATGCGGCCATGACCGCCTCCAAGGATTTGGCGATCATGGAAGGCCCATATGAGACTTACGCAGGCTCTCCTGTGTCCCAGGGCATATTCCAATTCGACATGTGGGGTGTTACACCAACCTCTCGTTGGGAATGGGATGTGTTGCGTGAAGAGGTGAAGAAGCACGGTGTTCGCAACTCGTTGTTGTTGGCTCCAATGCCTACCGCATCCACTTCACAAATCCTCGGCAACAACGAATGTTTCGAGCCCTATACCTCCAACATTTACACCCGTCGCGTATTGTCGGGCGAGTTTGTGGTGGTAAACAAACACCTGTTGCTCGACCTCGTACGTCACGGATTATGGAATACCGATTTAAAGAACAAGCTCATCGCCAGCAACGGCTCCGTGCAGGATATTCCTGAGATTCCACAAGACATCAAGGAACTGTACAAAACCGTATGGGAGATCAAGCAACGTGCCATCGTGGATATGGCAGCTGACCGTGGCGCCTATATCTGCCAAAGCCAGTCGCTCAATATCTTCATGCAGAACGCCAATTTCTCCAAGCTTAGCTCCATGCACTTCTATGCCTGGAAGAAAGGCCTCAAAACCGGTATGTATTACTTGCGCACCAAAGCTGCAGTGGATGCCATCAAGTTCACAGTGGATGCCGCTTACTTGCAGAAAGCCGGTGCCGCCAGTGCCGCTCCTCAGGGTGTTGCCCAGCTCTCCGCAGAGGAAATCGCCGCACAGGTTTCCTGCAGCCTCGACAATCCGGAAGGTTGTCTCTCCTGCGGCAGCTAAATCAAACTTGGTTAAAGCCAGATCCGGAGTCCTCTACAGGGTTCCGGATTTTTTTTGGCTACGCCCCCAACTTTCAGAATCATCAACAAGGTTTACTGGCCAGTTAACTATACATTTGTAATCTATCATTAGATTTTTATCGTGTCTGAAAACCTGCGTTTAATCGCCAAAACCATTACGGGACTCGAAGAGGTTCTTGCCAAAGAACTGTTGCGATTGGGTGCGCGTGACGTAGAGCCATTGAACAGGGCTGTAGCCTTTACTGGCGACAAAGGTTTTATCTACAAGGCCAACTATTGTTTGCATACTGCCCTTCGCATCCTAGTTCCCATCCACACATTTACAGTGCACGATGAGCAGTCGTTGTACGATGCAATTAAAAAGATGCCTTGGGAGGATTATATTGATGTGGATGATTCCATCGCCATCGATACCGTACTCGCCACACGCATTTTCAACCACTCGCAATTCATCTCGCAAAAAACCAAAGATGCCATTGTGGATCGCTTTCGTGAGAAATTTGGAAGCCGGCCTAATGTGGATTTGCGCGATCCCGTGTTGAGAATCCATTTGCACATCAACGATGATGTGTGCAGCGTAGCGTTCGATAGCTCTGGCGATAGTTTACACAAGCGTGGATATCGAGAACAAACCAATCTTGCTCCGATGAATGAAGTGTTGGCCGCGGGTTTGGTTAAGCTATCCGGTTGGCAAAAGCACCAACCACTCATCGATCCCATGTGTGGCTCTGGCACCATCCTCATAGAAGCAGCATTGATTGGAGGCAACATACCTCCTGGTTATTATCGTGAGCGATTTGGATTCATGCGTTGGAAAAAATATCTGCCCTTTGATGATGAACTATGGAAAACCATTTGCGATGGCGCTGTTGCACGGATTGATGCATCCGACATCACCATCCTTGGCGGAGAGCTTTCGCACAACGTGGTGCGCAAGGCCAAGGAGAACGTGAAGTTGGCGCGTGTAGAGGACATGGTGTCGATTCAAGAGGGCAACATGGCCGATTTTGATCCGCCCAAAGCAAAGGGCGTGGTGATTGTAAATCCGCCTTACGGCGAGCGCATGGATAAGGATGACTTGGCCGAATTGTATAAAATGATTGGCGACACTTTTAAAAAGAAATTCACCGGTTACGACTGCTGGTTAATCACCTCCAACAAGGAAGCCCTCAAACACGTAGGATTACGTACCTCTCGCCGCATACCGGTCTTCAACGGCCCACTCGAGTGCCGCTTTGTGAAG
>JBMTLM010000110.1:0-6335 GCA_049431185.1 Bacteroidia bacterium
TTCTATCAGAACATCAGGGCTATCTACAACAATATCCTGCATTTGCGCGGTGGCTCGGGGGGAATCATTCCTCGCAAGCTCAAGGATCATGAAATCATCCCCGAAATCAATAGGATTTTGGTCGATTGGGAAAAGGAGCAGCGTCAGGAGATTGATCGCTTAAAGGAGATGGAGGTTTTTCTGAAGGAGTTTCTCGGTAATGTATCACATGAACTCAAAACGCCCATCTTCACCATTCAAGGCTATATCCACACCTTGTTAGACGGTGGTATCGAAGATATGGATGTTAACCTGTTGTATTTGCAAAGGGCCTCCAAGGGAATTGAACGGTTGATTTCAATCGTGGATGACCTGGAGGTGATCAGCAGGCTGGAAGGTGGGGAATTGATGTTGGAGCCTCGCACCTTTGAAATGGTTGAATTGGTTGCCGAGGTCATTGAAAGCCTGGAGCTCAAAGCGAAGGAAAAGTATATTACGTTAACGGTTCGCGATCCGGAGAAAGGTAAACAGTATGTGTTGGGCGATAAGGATCTCATCCGTCAGGTATTGGTCAATTTGCTGGTGAATTCCATCAAATACGGCAAGGAACACGGCACTACTTGGGTGGAAATCACCGATGAGGGTGATTTTGTAACCGTTGCAGTTGCTGATGATGGTATCGGTATTGAAAGTCATCACTTGCCTCGCCTCTTTGAAAGGTTTTACAGAGTGGATAAGAGTCGATCACGCGACCAAGGTGGCACTGGTCTGGGATTAGCCATCGTCAAGCACATTATGGAAGCCCATGGCGAAAGGATTATTGTGGAAAGCACATTAGGAAAGGGAACCACCTTCCGATTCACCTTGAAGAAAAGTAAATGAGCAGCAAAAAGCGATATCTGTATTTATTACGGCACGCAAAGGCGGAGAAGGGGTGGCCTGAATTAGAGGATGTGGATCGTCCTTTGCATCCCGTAGGGGTGGACGAAGCGCATCGAATGGCTAAAATGTTTTCCGCTTCCCATCCAATGCCCCAATTGGTTATCACTAGCCCAGCCGTAAGAACCTATTCCACCGCACTGATATTCTCCAAGGTAATGGGTTACGATGTCAATCAACTCGTTTTAGACCATCGAATTTACAATGCCCCGTTATCTGCACTGATGCAGGTGATTGCTGAAACACCCGTTGACACCGAATCCATACTGGTGGTCGGGCACAATCCATCCATGACTCAATTGGCTCATTTTTTTGCCGACGATGTTTCACACATGAGTACATCATCCATTATCGGATTTGGTTTCATAGCCGATGACTGGATGCATTTTGATATCGCTAACGCGGAAGTGGTTTGTCGGCTGTTTCCGTAATAGCCATGTTATCCAAATATTAAATTTCCATTTTTTCTCTTGGGATTTCCCTATATTGTCAATATTTACCTTAAATATCCAATACAAACCAATGGGAAACAAAATCAGAAAGGTAATCGAGTCGGAGATCCAGGAGATCGTATTGAACAGGCTTTCATCCATCAATGTTGGTGCTTCCTCAGAGGTTTCCAAGTTGGTTAAGTCCAGTGCTAAAGATATCGCGAAGAGGTTCTATAAAGCCATGAGTAAGGGAGAACAGCAAAAGGCTGTCAACAAAGGGAAAGTTGACGTTGCTAAGACCAAGAAAGTCGATCCGTCCCCTAAAAAGAAACGATCGGTCAAGCAGGTGAAGGCCAAGTCCAACACTGCTGTTAAAACCAAAGCCAAAACTAAACGGCAGACCAAGTCCAAGAAGTGATTTTATGGCTTTTAAGCAGTATTTGCTCAATCGGGAGCTGAGTTGGCTTTCATTCAACGCCCGTGTTTTACAGGAAGCCGGGGATACATCAGTGCCCTTGCTGGAACGCATCCGTTTTTTAGGGATTTATTCCAATAACCGGGATGAATTTTTTCGCGTCCGGGTGGCCACAGTAAAGCGGTTACTGCGCTTTTCAAAAAAACTGGATGCCCTCCAAGGGGAGGAGCCGGCTGAGCTGATGGAAAAAATCCAAAAGGAGATCATCCGACAACAAAAGCGGTTCGACAATATTTACGGACTGCTTTTGAGGGATATGGAGCAGAACCGGATTCGGATGCTGGATGAAAAACAACTGAACCGCATCCAAGGGGCTTTTGTGAATGAATATTTCGATAGCGTGGTCC
This sequence comes from Bacteroidia bacterium, assembly GCA_049431185.1. Classification (GTDB taxonomy): domain Bacteria; phylum Bacteroidota; class Bacteroidia; order AKYH767-A; family OLB10; genus JALRAP01. The sequence goes on from JBMTLM010000110.1 coordinate 2,172, forward strand.
GTCCGTTACTTTTCCCCATATTTCTGGACTCGGCGCCTACGTTTCCTTATCTGACGGATAAATCCATTTACTTAACCGTAAAGCTATCGGATTCACAAAACAAGAAAAAACCGAAATATGCCCTGGTGGAAATTCCCCGTAAAGGTATTTCCAGATTCCTGTTATTGCCTTCCAGGAAAAACTGTTGGGATGTGATGCTTTTGGATGATGTGATTCGATTCAATCTGCAAAAGATATTTTCAGTTTTCGGCTACGATCAAGCGGCGTCCCATGTCATCAAGATTACCCGAGATGCTGAATTGGATCTCGACAATGATGTCTCGAAAAGCTATGTGGAAAAGATTTTCCGTTCGATCAAGAACCGTAAAAAGGGATCTCCGGTGCGTTTGGCTTACGACAAGGAAATCCCCCGTGATATGCTCGACATTTTGGTTTCGCGGATGAAGTTTCGCAAAACCGATAATCTCATTCCGGGAGGAAGGACCCACAACTTTAAGGATTTCATCGATTTCCCTAGGGTCGGTCCGGCTGGTTTTTGGTACCGTAAAATGGAATTGGTAGGTAATCCCGCCTTGGATCGTTGCCGATCAGCCTTCGAGGCGATTACCAAAGGTGACGTGTTGTTGTTTTTCCCTTACAACAATTATAATTATCTGTTGGATGTTTTACGGGAAGCTTCCATAGATCCCAAGGTTAATACCATTATGATTACCCTTTATCGGGTTGCTCAAAATTCGATAGTGGTCAATGCCTTGATCAATGCCCTTAAAAACGGAAAAACCGTATTGGCAGTGGTTGAACTACAAGCCCGTTTTGATGAAGAATCAAATCTGTATTGGGCTGAGAGGTTACAGGATGAGGGTGCACAAGTGATATTCGGGGTCCCTGGATTGAAAGTGCATTCCAAGATGTTTTTGATTTCCCGTAAAGAGAACGGCAAGATGGTGCGTTATGCCCATGTGGGAACGGGGAACTTCAATGAATCAACTTCCAAAATTTATGGGGACATCAGTTTGTTGACAAAGGATAAACGGATCACCGATGAAGTGGAGAACCTTTTTGGTTTTTACAAGAACAATTACAAGACCGGTACCTATAAGCATTTGATCGTAGCCCCCTGGGATATGCGGAAGCGCTACCTGGCCCTGATCAACAAGGAAATTCATCATGCCAGGGAAGGCAAGGAATCTTTCATTTATTTGAAGTTGAATTCGCTGGTTGACGAGGAGTTGATCCAACGACTTTACGCGGCCTCCATTGCAGGGGTAAAAATCAAAATGCTCATCCGGGGCATTTGCTCCCTGATTCCTGGAATCAAGGGGGTTAGCGAGCATATTGAGGTCTTCAGCATCGTGGATCGCTACCTCGAACACTCGCGGATCATGGTGTTTTGTAACGGAGGTGATCACAAATACTTCTTGTCATCCGCTGATATGATGAGTCGCAACCTCGACCATCGCTCTGAAGTGGCGGTTCCCGTTTACGACCTCAAACTCCAGCGCATCCTGTATCAATACATGATGCTGCAGTTTGATGATAATGTAAAATCCCGTGTGCTGGATCAGAGCATGAGTAATCGATACAAAAAAACCGCTCTCCGCAAATCCATTCGTTCCCAGGAAGAGTTTTTCAAGGTGCTCAAGGCATTTAATAAATGATTTAATTTGCAAACTGCTGTTTGCATTTAGATGGAGGTATGGAGTTTTTAAGATTTGCCGCTGTGGATATTGGCTCAAACGCCTTGCGTTTGCTGCTTTGTAACGTGTATGATGAAGGGGCAGGTCCGGTATTTAAAAAGGCCGAATTGTTTCGTTTCCCGCTCCGGCTAGGAGAGGATTCATTTTTGATGGGCAAAATCAGTAACCAAACCATGGAAAAGTTAGCTCATGTAATGTTGGCCTATAGGAACCTGATGGAGGCTTATGGCGTCATTGATTACCGGGTGTGTGCAACCGCCGCCATGCGTGAAGCTGGTAACAGTGCCGAGGTCATTGAAATGGTACATCAGAAGTCCGGTCTACGTATCGAAGTCATTGATGGAAGAACCGAGGCGGAGTTGATTTATGCCAATCACATTGAAAAGATGCTTGATTCCAGTAAATCCTATCTATATGTCGATGTAGGCGGTGGAAGTACTGAACTCACCCTTTTTTCAAACGGGGTCACTTTGTTTTCCAACTCTTTCAATATCGGTACCATTCGGATGTTGCATGGCAAAGTTGACAAGGAGGTGTGGAGCGCTTTCAAGCAATCCGTGTTCGATCTAAAAGCCATGGTGCATGATGAACCCCTAACCGCTATCGGTTCCGGGGGCAATATCAACAAGATTTTCAAACTCGCCGGCCGAAAGGAGGATCAATCACTCTCCTACAAACGCATTCAAACATTGTTTGAAGAACTGTCCAACCTATCTTACGAGGATCGTATCACGCACTATAAATTGAATCCCGATCGTGCCGATGTCATTATCCCGGCCTTCAAAATCTTTCTTTCGGTGATGAAGTGGAGTGGCATAGAAAAACTGATTGTTCCGCAGGTTGGATTGTCTGATGGCATTGTTCATGCCTTATATGAACGTCATGTGACTGATTTAAAGTAATACAGGGTTTATAATTGCTTAATATTCAATCATTTTCAATTTAATTTTGAATTAACATTGAAATAATAAGCAGTTAATGATGGGAGGGTTCCTTTGCATTCGATTAAAAGGCTATTCCTTCAAATGAAAAATCTATTAACCACCCTGACATTCGTTTTACTAACTGGCTTTTGGGCTACGGCCCAAACGGGCACCATCCAAGGTGTAATCAAGGAAAAAACCACCGGCATGGGGTTGCCAGGGGCTAGTGTGGTCATTGATGGGACCACCATCGGTGCCATGACCGACATCAATGGCAACTATGAAATCAAGAATGTTAAGCCAGGAACCTATGTGCTTAAAACGAGTTACGTGGGTTTTGTTACTGATCTGTCAAAACCGATTCAAGTAATCGAGGGTAAATCAGTGAACCATTCAGTGACACTCGCTGAAAATGTGAATCAGTTGCAAGGGGCCGAAGTGGTGGCTGTACGGAAGTTCAATACGGAAAACGCCGTATTGATGGAAATGCGTAAGAGTGATCAGGTATCTAACGGTGTATCCGCGCAACAGATAGCCAAGTCACAGGATCGAACGGCCACCGATGTAGTTAAAAGACTTCCAGGGGTTACGGTTCAAGACAACGGATTTGTGTTTGTAAGGGGGTTGGCCGAGCGATATAACGTAACGCTGTTAAATGGTGTGACCGCACCCAGTATGGACGCCGATAAACGCGCTTTTGCTTTGGACGTAATACCCAGTGCCATGCTTGATCGACTCGAGGTCGTTAAATCAGGCGCTCCCGAGCTTCCGGGTGATTTTTCCTGTGGATTGGTCAAAATTCACACACGCGATGTATCAGATGAAAATCAAGTACAAGTAGGTTATACCACCGGTTTTCGTTCTAGAACGACCTTCTCCACATTTTACCAAGCCCCCAAAGGTTCAACCGATTGGTTAGGTGCCGATGATGGAACCCGCGCCTTGCCCGGATTTTTTCCATCTAACCTATACGACGTGAAGGATCCTCAGGCTTTAGCCTCCTTAGGTAAGTCACTTCCCAACAATTGGGTGGCTGTCAAAACCCGGGCGGGCATGGACCAGCGTTTCAGTGCTACGTTGTTTAACAACCTGAAGTTGGGTAAGACCAAAGCGGCGAATGTGACTTCCATCCAATACGGTTTGACCTACGATTCCTTTCATGCTAACAACTACAGCTATAATGCTTTTGATCCGATCCGAGAGCTGAGTGATACCATCTATGATTACGATGATGAAACCTATAAGGAGAATGTTCGTGTTTCATTGCTTCACAACTGGACCTTTCTGCTTTCGCCTTCCACTAAACTTGAGTTTAGGAATTTCCTGAATCAACAAGGATCCAATCAGGCGGTGCTCAGAACGGGCTCTAACTATGAGGAAGGCAGCCTGGTGAAGAGCTATGCATTCAGATACCAGCAACGTACCGTTTACAGCGGCCAGTTGGCCGGCAATCATGATTTGATGTCGGGTACTGCCAAACTTGATTGGGTGGCCGGTTATGGATATTCCAACACCAGCGAGCCTGATTTCAGGCGTATCAGAAC
>JBMTLM010000111.1:0-6318 GCA_049431185.1 Bacteroidia bacterium
GTATGGTTTGCATATAAAGATGAGGATTGGGTGTTGAAGGATGTCAGTTTCAGGATTGAAAAGGGACAGACAGTCGCATTGGTGGGGTCAACAGGCTCCGGGAAAACCACCATTATCAATCTGATCAACCGGTTTTATGAGATCCAGCAAGGCGTCATTTTGATCGATGGCACCGACATTCGTACGATTCCGCTACACGAGTTGCGTCCTGCCATCGCAGTGGTTCTGCAAGATGTATTTGTGTTTTCTGACAGTATTATCAATAATGTGCGTTTGGGTAATCACCAAATCACTTTTGAGAAAATCAAAAACGGGTCTGAGCGCATCGGACTGGACAAATTCATTCAGGGATTGCCTGACGGATATGAATACCAGGTAGGGGAGAGAGGCACCTTGCTCTCCATGGGCCAACGTCAATTGATTTCATTCTTGAGGGCATGGGCACATGATCCTACGATTTTAGTGCTGGATGAAGCCACCTCGTCCATCGACTCAGAGAGCGAAAGTTTAATCATCAAGGCTACCGAGGAACTTACAAAAAACAGAACATCCATTGTAATTGCCCACCGACTGGCCACCATCCGCCACGCAGATAGAATACTGGTCTTGGATAAAGGGGTAGTCATGGAACAAGGCACCCACCAAGAATTGGTTGATAAACAAGGGCTTTATTTTAAACTATACCAGGTGCAGTTCAGCCATCAGGAGTAGCAATTATTGACTTCTGTATGGTTGATGACTATCTTGCATTCGTTTTATTCTGAGTTAAAGTTCACTTGAATGAAAAAGGTTTTCGTAGTCCTTTTGACTGCAGTGTTAACAATTGTTTTTTTTGCATTCTTCAAATTTCGATGCAAGGAGACCGAACAATTTGAGCATTTGCTGCAGTCCGGCGAATATTCCATGGCTCGGGACCTGATTTCAAAAACGGGCTCGTCAGATACCCTCTTTTATCACACAGCGGTTTTTCAATTGGAATTGGTTGACCCCAATGGTAATCTCCAGAAGGCCTTGGAGGGTTTCTGGTTTTTAACACAACGTAAAGTCGATTCAAGCTACGTGGCATCGGTCTTCAACCCCTATTGGACTGTGCTAGAGGAACGGTTAAAACGAACCAATCAGGCTGACTTAACAGGATCCTTCCAAAAGATTGCTGCTGCTCAATTGCCGCAATCCGTTCGGGGTAAGCTAGAGTCCTACGTCAAAGAAACGGCCATGAAGGAACAAACCGTGGCCGCTTGGAATAATTGCATCCTGTTCTGGCACGATGGTACCGATGAGCATCAAGGTTTTTTGACGGCTAGGAAAAGAATATATTTAGACACCTTAGCGATTCAGAAAAGCGGCATTTCTATTGGTTCTGTAATCACCAGGAATCCCTGTTACATTCCTATTCTTACCAGGATGGATCGGATCAACAACCGTGCATTTAAATTCAGCGACCTCTATAATGCTGATTTCCCAAAAAATCATTTCCTGGCAGCTCGATACATTGTGGGGGACTTCAACTCCGTTGATCCGTCGGGTAATTGCAGGGGAAGCTATGATGTTTTTGCCAAGGATCATGCGTTAAGTGAGTTTAAAAGCCTTTTAACGAAATTGAAAGAGGCAAATGTGGATCCTTACGACAAGGCCGCAGTGCAGCAATGGTATCGTAACATACCGGAGACGGCCCGTGCTGCTTTTTACGAAGCGCAATGGATGTGGAGTAATTACCTTGACAAGGTTCATCAGTATAAAACGGAGCCCCTGAATCGAGACCCCGTCATCGAGATCAAGGGTAACAAATATTGTATCGGTCAACGAATGTGTTTGTGCGAAATAAAAAATGACACCATTGAAATGGTGGCACAATTTGTAACCTCGTCACGCAACAGGTCTTCTCATGTAGGACCATTAACCGATTATGATGGTCAACCACGTTATTACGCTCCCGTTTGTTTGCTGTCTACCCGATATTGGGACAAAGCCGTCGTATATGATTCTTTGGATGCTAAACGGGACAAAATGATGGGTTTTTCAAGCCGACATGTGATCAAATACAAAGGCAAGGTGGATCTCCCCAATTTCATGCACATGACCCCTACAGACGAATATCGAAGGGCCAGGGGCTATGTGAACGGCATTCATGAGTTTGCCGTGGGAGGAAGTGGGCCTGCCAAATACATGGGTACACCCATCAGTTTGGGTTGTGTAAGATTGCATGACTATCCCTCCAAGTTCGTCAGATGGTGGACTCCCAAGAACGCACGGTTTTTCATCAATTATGAGTTTTCAAGGTACGTTCAGAAGGTAAAAGACTAAACTGTTGACCTGTTCGTTTTAGAATCCATCTTCTCATTTTGCCAATATTTTCATTATTCCTATTTTGGTGGTCTAAATTTGATTCTCAAAATGGGACTAATTAAAGAATTCAAGGAGTTTGCCATGCGAGGCAACCTGGTTGATTTGGCCATCGCATTTGTCATGGGCGGTGCTTTCGGTAAAATCGTTTCAGCCTTTGTTGATGGCATGGTGATGCCGGCGGTGGGTATGATTACCGGTGGCGTCGATTTCAGCGACAAAAAACTATTGTTGCAAAAAGCCTCCGGTGATATGCCTGAGGTAGCTATTCAATACGGACAGTTCATAACCACATGTATTGACTTGTTGGTGGTGGCGTTTGCCGTATTTGTGATCGTGAAGGCCATTAACCGGCTGAAAAGGGAAGAACAACCTGCTCCGCCGCCTGCTCCTGTGATATCCAATGAGGAAAAGCTGCTAATGGAAATCAGGGATTTATTAAAACAAGGTAAGTAATCTAAAAACACCAAGAGAACTAATTACACAAAATATGATGATGAAACGATTATTCCTGATTTCAGTTGTGATATTGATGATGACTGATTCGATTTATGCACAATCCATCGCCCTTGAAGCAGTCAAAAGAGATACCACCTCAGATCGGTCCAAAACGTGGAAGCGTTCTGGTTTTGCCGGCGTTAATTTTACGCAGGTCAATTTAAGCAATTGGGCGGCCGGAGGATCCAACTCCATTTCCGGACTGGTCCTGTTTAAATATGTGGCCAATTACAAGGATGAAAAAAACACGTGGGATAACCTCATTGACTTGGCCTATGGACTTAGCCAGGAAGGTGATGAGAATCCCCGAAAGTCGGATGACAAGATTGACATCTCCACCAAATACGGACGGTTTGCTTTTAAAAACTGGTATTATTCCGCATTGGCCAGCTTTCGAAGCCAATTCGACCAAGGCTTCAATTATCCCAATGATTCAGTGGCCATATCAAACTTTCTTGCTCCCGCCTACGTGACACTTGCGCTGGGTATGGATTACAAGCCTAATGATAACTTCTCTTTGTTGGCTTCACCTTTAGCCGGTCGTTTGATCATTGTTAATGATGATAATCTAGCCAATCAAGGCGCCTTCGGCGTTGATTCGTCTAAAAACACCAAGATTGAAGTAGGTGCCATGGTGCGTTTGCTTTTCAAAAAGGATATCATGGAGAATGTCGGATTGATCAACAAGCTGGAGTTATACACGGACTACACAACAGATGCGTCAAAAGTAGATGTAAACTGGGAGGTGACCTTGAATATGAAGATCAATGAATACATATCAGCAAACCTGTCTACCCAACTGATATATGACCACGATACTCAAATCGGGATTGATTCTAATAGTGATGGACAGATTGATCGTTTGGGTCCTAGAACTCAATTTAAAGAGGTGCTGGGCGTAGGGCTTGCCTATCGATTCTAGGATTGATGAAACTTAAATTTTCATGGATTGTTAAGCATTGATGATGTTTAGACAACGCTATATTTTGCTCACCTTGCTGTCTTTGTTAGCGGCTTGTGGTAATGGCTTGTCAAATAAAAACGACTCTAATTCTCTCGATCAACCTGATACAACGATTATGAACCCATCCGAATTAGATACCGCTACCTTTGGTAGTGGTTGCTTTTGGTGCACCGAAGCGGTATTTCAAATGTTAAAAGGAGTGGTTTCTGCAACCTCAGGATACATGGGAGGCACGGTGCCCAATCCGACTTACAAACAAATTTGTACGGGTACCACTGGTCACGCCGAGGTGGTTCGTGTCATATATGACCCCAAGGTGATTCATTACGAGGCTTTATTGGAGGCTTTCTGGGGATCTCATGATCCCACCACTTTAAACAGACAGGGAAATGATGTGGGAACCCAATATCGTTCTGTAATTTTCTGTCACACTGCAGAACAAAGAAAAACCGCCAAAGAACTTAAGGCGGATTTGATCTCAAGAAAGGTGTTTGACGACCTGATAGTAACGGAAATAACCGATGCCAGTACATTTTACCCTGCGGAGGATTACCATCAGGAATATTTTGAACTTAATGGCTCCGAACCTTATTGCCAATTCGTTATCAGACCTAAGCTAGAAAAATTCAAAAAGGCTTTTTCAGACCGTTTGAAAGAAAAATAACTGAAAAAATCGGAGCTTTCTACTCGTCTCCAGCTTGATCTTCCTGGTCGCTTTTTAAGTCCGCATCATTAATCATAGACGCAATCTTATCCGCATCAAGATTTTGATTTTTTTCAATGATCTCTGCATAAATACCCGCAAGATTCCTAGCCGTCAGTGGTCCGTTTTTGAAATTCTTTTCCAAAGACTTAATGACGGCTTTTTTCAATTCTTCATTCATGACCTTTGTGTCAGTTGGTTTTATGATGCCAAATTACCAAATCACTTTCATTTTAAAGCCAATGGCAACCTAAATTAATATCGTTGGAGCTCAATTTAATATGGCTTCAACCTTATCCGCGGTGAGTGGCTTCGAAATGAAATTAGTGACTACGGGAAATTGCTTTGATCGTGATATATCTGCAGGGTCCAATGAAGATGATAGGATATAGATACGTGAACCGCAGATTTTGTCGATGTTATAGCTGATGAATTTTTCCAAAAATTGCCATCCGTTCATTTCCGGCATGTTGATGTCAAGGAAAATCACGTCAGGGCAATCGGTCTCAGGATGCTCGGTGGCCGATTTGAGTTCGCTCAAGGCGAGTTCTGGGTTCTGAAATGAAACCACCTCTGTAGCGGGGTAGTGGTCATTAAGGAAGTTTTCTGTGATGAAATTGTGGATTTCGTCGTCGTCTATCAATACGATCTTGTTGTCTTTAATCATTGTACAGTTCTATAATAAATTGAGTTCCCTTATTTAATTCACTTTTTACTTCAATTTTACCTCCCAAGGCCTCCACTTGGGATTTCACCAAATGTAAGCCCATTCCGGAACCTTCCACATGTCGGTGATATCTTTTATACAGTCCGAAAATCTGATCACCGAACTTTTCCATATCCATCCCCATGCCATTGTCCTCAAATTCAATATAAATGCTCTTGGAGGACAAATAGGTCCGGATAACGATAACGCAATCCCGTTCGTTTGCCCGGTATTTGATGGCGTTCGAAATGAGGTTGGTGAATATGCTGGTGATGTATGAACGAATGGTCATTAATTTGGTGACCTTCAAGTCAAGGTCAATTCTAGGACGTACTTCGATGAATTCTTTTTCCAAGGATTTGAGAACCTGGTAAATGATTTCATCCAAGCTGACATCTTCTTTTTCTTTATTGATGTCCTGTTTGATGGCCAGGATCTTATTCAAGTCCTTCAGGATGGAATCGATATTGCCTGCGGATGATTCGATGTTCCTGATCACTTTGACATTTCGGTCGTCGCTCAGATTCTTGGAGTTGAACAACCTGGATAATCCCAAAAGATTGGCAATGGGGGCACGTAGGTTGTGGGATACGATATACGAATACTGCTGCAGCTGGGCATTGTTTTGTACCAGTTCCCGGTTCAGTTTTCGAAGCTTCAAGTCATCCTGGATCTTCGAAACACGCATGGCGGTTGATTCCATCATTTTTTTGATAATGCCTTGGTTTCCTTCTGAAAAAAGACCAGTGAATCCGGTTTCAAATCGGACAACCGCGAATGTTTTTCCGTCTACCATCAAAGGTACGGCTAAGTCGGATTTTTCCATACCGTTGTCAATTCCGGTACGAATCACCATGGAACAAGCCGCTTTGGCTTCTGATACAATTTCAGTACCAAGTGAGGGTGTAAGCACATTGTTATTCCAAACCGGAAGCCTGAATGATTCACCAACCCCGGGTATTGGCTCCACGCAATTGCCGTCTTCATCCACAGCAAAAACCGTGATATGACAGAGATCACAAATGGAGTGGAAAGTGGCAATCATTCTATTGAATACGTCTTCTAACCCATCCAATTGATAGATCTCCGCGTTATACAAGTTAA
>JBMTLM010000112.1:0-6236 GCA_049431185.1 Bacteroidia bacterium
CGTAAAAAAGGCTAATAAGTAACCTGGCTTAGCTGGGTCGTTATCTTTAACGGGTCTTTTTGAAAGGCAAACCATGTCTAACGCCTCCTTCCGCTTCCCCCAATCATCCCGTTTACGTCTGCGCAGGGAAATCAATGCCCTTTTTCAATCAGGAAGGGTCCATCGGGTATTCCCATTCATGGTGCACGTTTCCACCAAGCCCTATGAAGGTTCAGCGGTACGGATGGCTGTTTCAGTGCCCAAACGGAGGATCAAGAAGGCCGTCGACCGAAATCGGGTCAAACGGTTGATTAGAGAGGCGTTTCGACTCAATGCCCCGCGCTTTTGGCCCCAACCCACGTACCAGCAAACACTGCACTTGGCGATTGTTTTTTTGGGTAAAGAGGTTCCGGATTTTAAAACCGTTTCGGCTAAAATAATCTTAACTTTACAACGTTTGACGGTTGAACATGAGGCGAATAATGATCGGCATAATGACGGCACCCATACGGCTCTACCGTAAAATCCTTTCGCCCCTGTTGCCTCCTTCCTGTCGTTATGTGCCCACCTGCTCCGAATATGGCTTGCAAGCCATCCAAAAGCACGGCCCTCTCAGGGGAGGTTGGCTTACCGTCAAAAGAATTCTCTCCTGCAATCCATGGGGCGGACATGGTCACGATCCGGTTCCTTAACACCCTCCGTTTAAACATTCTATTACCAATCTATGCCAACATTTAACATCAAGAGGAAATTCAAGATCTTCGCTTTAGGCTCTCTGATCACCTTGGGAGCCCTCTTATCCTTCAGCTTCAAGGATGAGTTTTTCGAGATTTCTCGCAACATCGACATTTTCGTTAGCCTGTATCGTGAACTGGATCTCTACTATGTGGATGAGATCAAGCACGGCGAGGTCATGAAGAAGGGTATTGATGAGATGTTGGAGTCTTTGGATCCTTATACCAACTATATTCCTGAATCGGAGATTGAGGATTACCGCTTCATGACCACCGGCCAGTATGGAGGAATTGGAGCGATGATCGGACAGAAAGACGACTTTGTGGTCATCACCGACCCTTATGAAGGCTTTCCGGCGCAAAAGGCTGATTTACGCGCAGGGGATGTGATTTTGGAAATCGACGGCAAGACCATCAAAGGCAAAAAGACGGATGAAATCAGCAAGATCCTCAAAGGCCAACCCGATACGCAGGTGAAGATGCTGATCCGTCGGCCAGGTGTGGAGCAGCCCATGGAAAAAACCATCACCCGAGCTGAAATCAAAATCAAAAGTGTTCCTTACTTCGGCATGCTCGATACGGAAGTGGGCTATATCCGTCTCACCGGATTCACCGAAAGTGCGGGACAGGAAGTGAAAGACGCTTTGTTGGAACTCAAAGGCAAATTCAATGCGAAGTCCATCGTGCTTGATTTACGAGGCAACCCAGGTGGTTTGCTCAATGAGGCGGTGAATATCACCAACCTGTTTGTGGATCGAGGCGTGGAAGTGGTTACAACCAAGGGCAAGGTGAAGGAATGGGACAAGTCCTACAAGGCTCTGAATGCGCCGGTAGACACCCAGATTCCATTGGTGGTGTTGGTCAACAGTGGTTCGGCCTCAGCCTCAGAGATTGTTTCAGGCAGTATCCAGGATTTGGATCGGGGCATCGTCATCGGCGAACGTACTTTCGGTAAAGGATTGGTTCAAACCACACGGCAACTGAGCTATAACTCCCAACTCAAAGTGACTACTGCCAAGTACTACATCCCCAGTGGACGATGTATTCAGGCGTTGGATTATTCGCATCGTAACGAGGATGGTAGTGTTGGAAAGGTGCCAGATAGCCTGGTCACACTTTTCAAAACCAAAAAAGGACGCACGGTTGCTGATGGCGGTGGAATCATGCCCGATTTCGCCACCGAGGAGGAGGAGTTTAGCAGTATCACGCAAAGCCTGTTGGCTAAGCAACTCATTTTTGATTATGCCACCCACTATCGCAATAAGAATGCCCAGATTGCTGCTGCGAAGGATTTTAGAATCAGCGACTCGGATTATAAGGATTTCACCGTTTGGCTTTCCGATAAGGATTATGATTATGTGACCAAAAGCGAGAAAGCCTTGGAGGATTTGAAGGAATCCGCCAAAAAAGAGGCCTACTACGATGGGCTCAAGGACCAGTTGGAGGCGTTGAAAAAAGCCATGATGCATGACAAGCAAGAAGACTTGGAGCGTAACAAGGAGGAAATCAAAGAGCTTTTGCAGGACGAAATCGCCAGCCGATACTATTACCAAAAGGGTCGTATTGAGGCATCGTTTTCTTTTGATCCTGACATCCGCAAGGCCGTTGAGGCGTTGAAGGATAAGGCCGTGTATGATCAAATCATGACGAAGGGTCCGGATTTGAATAAAAAGAAATAAGAAACCTTTTCATGTCGCACACGTTATGAGATTCATGCTTTTCGGACTATCTCAGGATCGTATATCGCGCGACCTCTATTACTTCGGTTTGGTGTTGTTGGCACTATCGTTGCCTTTATCCAAGTTCACCATGAGTATCGCGCAATTCATGATTGCGGGAGCATGGCTTTTGGGTGGTAACATTACCGACAAACTCAAGCGATTTTTCACCTCTCCGATCACCTTGCTTTTCCTGGCTGTTTACCTGATGCATGTATTGGGTTTATTATGGACCGAAGACATGGCATCCGGGTGGCGAGACGTTCGAATCAAACTTCCTTTATTGCTCTTGCCATTGTTGATGGCTACTTCCCCTCCCTTGCCAATGGTGCGATTGGAATGGGTGCTTCGGGCGGTGGGTATCGGTGCACTCCTCTCGACCTTTTTCAGTTTTTTGGTGTATAAAGGGGTAATCACCCACTATGAGGTGAAAGACATCCGCGACATCAGCGTTTTCATTTCCCATATCCGCTTGTCATTGTTGGCCTGTATTTCCGTTTTTATCGGCGTGTGGTTCATCAACCGAAAGGGACCTACCTTGGAGTCCTTGATCTGGTTGTTGGTCATCGCATGGTTGATGTTTTTTGTGCTGTTGCTTCAAAGCCTCACCTCCATGCTCATTTTGGCGGTGTTTCTGGCGATTTACACCACAGTGATCGCCTTCCGAGGCAGAATGTTGCTGGTACGAATAGGTTCGGCGGTGGTCTTGGTGGTTTCATTGTTTGCCATCGGGCTCATGTTCTATAGGGTAAATGAGGCCTATGCCCTCAAGGATTCCTGGCCGCCTTCGGGAGTCATTGAAAGGACCCCTTCGGGAAGAATCTATTATACGGATCAAACCAGTAGCCAAATGGAAAACGGCTACTACTTCTGGAAACGTGTGTGCGAAGACGAACTGCGTCAGGAATGGAACAGGAGGAGTAAAATCCCATTTGATGGTGTAGACCTCAAGGGTCATGAATTGAAAATAACCCTCTTGCGATTTCTTACGTCAAAAGGATTGGACAAGGATTCTATAGGTGTGGTATCATTGAGCCAGGAGGAGGTTGCAGCTGTGGAATCGGGTATTGCCAACGTGTTTTATTTGGAATATCATGGATTGACTTCCAGGCTGCATCAGGCTGTTTGGGAATACCGCAACTACCAATTGAGTGGTGACCCAACAGGCCATTCACTAACCCAGCGATTGGAATATTGGCAAACAGGCATCCAGATTTTCTTTTCTGCACCATTAACGGGCGTGGGTACCGGTGATTTACAAACCGCCTTCGATCAGCAATACGAGCGAAACAAAAGTAAGCTTGCTGCTGAATGGCGTTTACGCTCCCACAATCAATTTATTTCCATCGCTGCCGCGTTTGGCGTATTTGGACTGTTGTTGTTTATCCTGATGCTCATTTGGCCCTTAAGCAATGCCATCCGCATCCGCGACCATCTATATTTGGCCTTTTTGGCCACAGCCATGCTGTCGATGCTATCCGAAGATACCCTTGAGACCCAAGCCGGAATCACCTTTTTTGTTTTCTTTAGTGGGCTTTTCTTGTTCGTTCACCCCATAAATAGGTACATTCGCGTAAAGAAACAGGGCGCCAGTGCGGCTGGAAAATAACTTTGGTCTACCGCAGAAAGTATTTATTATCAAGCGGTAGCGATTTTAAAGGTTAATAAGTTCACGGTTATCAACAGATTATCAATTAATGTTCCCCATAAACGATAGGGCAGGTGATGCCGACCGCCAATACCAACAAGCGGTTGAGCTATTGCGATCCGGCGATTTGTCGGGGGCATCTACGTTATTGACCCGCATCACACATGCCAATCCCAAACACGCCAAGGCATGGATGGAGCTAGGAAAGATCTTATTGACGCATCTGGATGACGCAGAGTATGCGGCCGATTGTTTCAAAAAAGCTGTGGATGCGGCACCCACCATGTCACATGCTTACCTCGCTTACGCAGATGCTTTGTTTCGGTTAGAGCGCTTTGCAGAAATGAATGCGGTACTTAACCAGGCACGGGAGGTGAAAGGTATTCGCCGTGACCTCGTTTTTGAGCGGTTTGCCCTTTTAATGGAAAGCCAGGGCCGTTATGATGAAGCCATCGAGCATTTTCGAAAGGCGTTGTTGGAGTCATTTTCCGACGAGGACATTGCCCGTTGTGAAAAAGGCATTGGCCGTTGCAATATCAAAAAGCGGTACAGTTGATTGATCGTTCTTGAGAACGAGATTCAAATTAGAACACAGATTCAACGAATTTGACGGATTTGCGCGGACTTGTTTTTTCGTGACCTATTAAATCCGTGCCTATCCGTGTAATCCGTCAAATCCGTGTTCCTTTTCGTTCAACCGCCTCGATAAAACTTCAACTAACCCTTACTCCACCACCACCGTTTTCTCAATCGAATCACCACTTTCGAGTTGGATGATGACCACATACAAGCCAGGAGCCAATTTGTTGACGGCAAACTGCACATCTTCTTTGCCGGCGATGTTGCGTTGCTCGATGACTTGTCCTTGCAGGCTGCGCAGTGATACGGATACGGGTGTTTCGTTGCCGATATCGTTAAATGAAACGGTGAAGGCGTTTTCTGCCGGGTTGGGATACACACTCACATCGGAGTTGGTTTGCTCCATGATACGGCAGGAAGTGCCATTGGTGATGCTGATGAGGTTGGATTGGGTGATGCAACCGCCCGCATTATAAATTTCGCAACGGTAGTTGCCGGTTTGTGTGGCATAGAAGGTGTTGGAGTTGGCACCTGGAATCACCACACCAAAACGTTTCCAGCGGTAGCTGTAACCGGCAGTGGCACCAGTTGCTGTCATCAACACACTATCGCCCGGACAATAGGAAGTCCCGTTGGGAGCAGTAGCTGTAACTGCTGGAGGAATACTTGGCGTGGTTTCCACCAATCCAGAAACACGACGGCAATCCACACCAGGACCACTCGAAACAAATACTTTGTACTTGGCAGCATCATTTACGGTAATGGAACGCGTAGTGGCTCCTATCATGTTGGTGCCGTTGCGTGTCCATTGGTAAGTATAATTGGCCGAATCGGCTGGTGAAACAATCTCAATAGTTACCGACTCGCTTGGACAAAGCCTTGTGGATGCGCTCGTGCCAAGGGAAACGGGCTCGGGTTTGGTGCAACCACCAACGAACATTTGAGATATTTCTTGCTGAACTAGTGATCTATTCCAAATAGACACATCATCTATTTTTCCCTTAAAATGAAATAAACTAGGAGACACGGATCTAGCACCTATTCGTATATCTTTTCCATTTGCAATAATATTAAAACCAGAGATTGTAGCAACTAATTGACCATTTTCATATTGCCTTAAAATTTGGCCTGCAATGTCATAAGTGAAAACCACGAAATTCCATGAGTTTACTCCATTTACACTTTGACCTAAAATGTTTTGTTGACCATTACCAAAATTAATATTTCCATCAATGTCAATTTCAGATTCCCAACCATTTGGAAATGATTGATTGTTTGATATTTTAGATAATATTTTTTGTCCAATGTTTTGAGAAGTATAATCTTGCAAAGTATCAGCATTAAACCAATATGATAATGAAAATGAAGAATAAGCATCAGTGTTAAATAAATCAATAAAATCATCTACCCCATCAAAGCTATAAGCCTCACTAGCATTTCCATTGCGATCTGTTGTGAGCGTAGCTCCGTTTACAGTGCCATTATTGCCATTACCGCTCACATCATTGGCATTGCCACAAAAGGGCCAATAGCCTACCAAGCCATTGGTGGGCACATAGGCAGGAACGCTGCAGTTGT
>JBMTLM010000113.1:0-6218 GCA_049431185.1 Bacteroidia bacterium
CAACATAAGGTAAGTTAATATCAACCGTATCGCCCTTCACCCTGAATGTTCCTCGTTTGAATTCAGTCACAGAGCGAGAATACAATACTTGTACAAAAGTATGGAGTAGTTTATTCCTGGATACTTTCATGCCTGTCTGAAGGCGGATGATGCCATCCTTGAAATCGGCAGGATTACCAATTCCATAAATGCAGGAGACCGAGGAAACCACGATGACGTCGCGACGTCCACTCAACAGGGAAGAGGTAGCGCTTAATCGCAGCTTTTCTATTTCCTCATTGATGGACAGATCCTTTTCAATGTAAGTGTTAGTAGTGGGGATGTAAGCTTCTGGTTGATAGTAGTCGTAATAAGACACGAAAAACTCAACTGCATTTTGCGGGAAAAAATGTTTGAATTCGCCGTAAAGTTGGGCAGCAAGCGTTTTATTATGACTAAGCACCAATGTAGGCCGTTTAGTTTCGGCAATGACATTGGCCACGGTAAACGTTTTACCTGAACCTGTAACTCCTAACAGGACCTGGTATTGATCACCAGAGAGTATACCACTTGAAAGTTGGCGAATGGCTTCCGGCTGATCTCCAGTAGGACTGAATTCGGAGGTTAGTTGGAAATCCATGATAGAATGGGAACATCAATGCTATTTAGCAGATTCTGCATTCTTTTTATCTGCCTTTCTAGTAGTAAACATGAAATACCCTAGCAATATCATGAAGTATCCCATAAACATCAGTGTAAGGAAATGATCCCAATTTCGAAGATGAAATTCAATCAAATAAACCTGAAAAACTGAAAACATAGCCAATCCCGCATAAACCAAGGCCACTTGCCGGTCTGTTAGTCCCATGTAAGCAAGACTATGGGTGGTGTGGTCTTTGCCACCTACGAAAGGGGAGCTTCCCCGTGACAACCGATTGATCACTACGCAAGTGGTATCGATGATCGGCAAGATGAAACTCATAACCACCAATACAAATTTCCTGGATACGAGACCGTCGCCAATGCTATACACGTCATTCCAAAGGTACATGATGCCAATAGCTGCCAAAAGTGCACCCAAAAACTGACTTCCGGTGTCACCCATGTACATCCTGGAAGGGTTCCAATTGAAGTATAGAAAACTGAATAATGCACCGACTAGGCCGATCAGAATGATCAAATGCATGTTTTCCAAATCACCATTGGCCAAAATAATCACAATAATCGACATCACTATGCCCAGAGAAACAATCGTCGTGATGCCGTCCATGTTATCAAGCATATTGATGGAATTCATGATGCCCACTACCCAAAAAACGGTGAGGGCCATGTTCAGGACCCATGAATCAAATATTTCAATTCGGATACCGGAGCTAAACATGATCAGACCACAGGCGAATTGGATAAAGAACTTTAGGAAAGGCTTGGTATCATAAGCATCATCCGCCAATCCAATGATAAAACCGAGCGCCATGGAAAGCAACAGTCCAACAAATTTGGCATTGTAAAAAACCTGACTTGGACTGAAAAATATGGAGTAGCACGCGACAGCAAGGAGGAAAATGATATAAAAGGTGATCCCACCCACGGCTGGTTTTGACATCGTTCCCCAACGAATGATCGTACCATCGTTCGGATTTCGAATGCCCAAGGTCCTGAAAAACCTTAGGAAGAGGTTATTCATTAGAAACGCAAATGTCAATGTGCTGAAAAAAAAGAGCACATAGATGATCAGATGATAGTTCTTGTTAAGCAGTTCACTCATGTTCATCTGTTTAAGTCATTCAAAACAATTTTATTGAGCAAGATGAGCCGATAGTTCCTCGAATGAAGGTAATTCAAGATCCTTACTCGAAACGATTGGATTTCCGATTCCCCAATCAATTCCTAAAGTAACATCATCCCATCGTATACCACCTTCAGCAGGTTTATGATAATAACCAGAGCATTTATAATTGAAAACCGTGTTGTCCTCCAAAGCCAGGAATCCATGGGCAAATCCTGTAGGAATCCACAGCATGTGACAATTCTTATCATCCAAATAAAACCTCATATGACGGCCATAGGTAGGGGAAGCCGAACGAACATCCACAATCACATCCAGCACCGATCCTTGTGAAACCCGAACCAGTTTACCTTGCTCATGTGGCGCTTTTTGGAAATGCAATCCTCTGAGTACATTTTTGTGGGATCGGGACTGATTATCCTGAACGAATTCAACATTGGGTATCCATTCGTTGAATTCCTGAACAGAAAAGGTTTGAATGAAATCGCCTCGATCATCTTTGAAGACATCTGGAATTATCAACAACGGACCATGAATATCAAAACGTTCAATTCTCATGACAATTATTTGCTTTTACCGGAAAGGAAACCCTTTATCTTTTGTAAGGTGCCTGGTTCACCACGATCCTCTTCATAGTATCCATAGCCATAGCCATATCCATAGCCGTAGCCGTAGCCGTAACTGTAATTATATCCATATCCGTAACGAACCCTTGAAAGGTCAACGCTGTTCAGGACCAAAGAAAGCTTGGTGATCTTATTTTCATCCATCAGCTTATTCACATTATTCAAGAACAGCTTACGCGAATAATTCGCCCGTAGAATGTACAATGGAAAGTCAGCCTTCTGGAATATACTGATTCCGTCGCTCACGATTCCAACCGGAGGTGTGTCACAAATGACCAAATCGTATTCTTGCTTGAGAGACTCTAACAGTTCATCCATCTGTTTTGAGATAATCAACTCCGATGGGTTAGGAGGGATCGGGCCTGCGGTGATGAAGTGGAGATTCTCCAAGGACGATTTGTTGATACACTCCTGATACGTGTTTTTGCCAATCAGTATGGTGCTGATACCTACGTTGTTTTCTACGTTAAAACCGAGGTGGATTTTGGGTTTGCGCATGTCCAAGTCGATGATGACGACTTTTTTGCCAGAAAATGCAATCACACCTCCAAGGTTGATCGCATTGAAGGTTTTACCTTCTCCAGAAATGGTGGAAGTAACCGCAAGCAGTTTGGCATTAGGGTCACTGGAAATGAATTGTAAATTGGTCCTGATGGATCGGAATGATTCGGATATAACAGATTTAGGGTTCTTATCAACTAACAATTGGGATATTGGAATCTCCCGTTTGTATTTGGGTATGATACCCAGGATGGCGGCATCGGTAAAGGGAATCACATCATCAAAAGTTCCAATCTCATCGTGCAGCAGGTATTTTACAATCATCAGAATGAAACCGGCTAAAAACCCAACGATCAAGCTGATGGAAATGACCAGCATTCGTTTTGGTGAAACCGGAGAGACAGGTACAACAGCTCTCTCTAAAACAACATTTTTAGGCACAAATCCGGCTCTTGTAATGGAGAATTCCGCCTTTTTTTCCAAAAGAAGACTGTAAAATTTCTCATTGATGTTGTACATGCGCAACAATCTGCCGAACTGGGCCTGTTTCTCAGGTAATCCAACGAATTTGGCATCCTGCTGATCAATCAGGTTTTCAACATTTGATTTTTGTCTACGCAATTTCTGAGCGTGATTATCAACGATGCTTAAAATCAAATCCTTTTGGTCATCAATTCGCTGATTCATTTGTCGAGCAGCATCTGACTTATCCGTAACCTGGCCTGAAAGGCTATTCCGTTCAGCGATTAGTTCCTTGAGCTTGTTGGTTTCCTGATTCAGTTCCACACTTTGATCCAAACCGGATAGTTGGAAAAGATAGTCATTAACATCGTTCAATCTGCCCATTTCCTTTTGAATGGTTTGGGCAACATTCAATTCAAAATTGATCTTTGCATATTCATCCTCCAACTCCGAAATCTTTGAGGTAACATTGATGAGTGATTGAGTTGGATCAGTAATCTTATAGGTCTTTTTGAACTCCTCCAACATGTTTTCGGAATTCATCAATTCGGTATCCACCGATCTTAACGTGGTATCCAAAAATGCGAGTACCGAATTAGCCGCCTCACTGCTTTTCTCCACATCGAATTTATTGAACTCTTCTGCAAGATGATTGGCTACATCGGCGGCCTTAACCGCATTCTTATCGGTAACCTTGAGCAATATGGTGTTCGCATCAACATTCAATGGTATTACACTTAAGGAATTAAATATCCTTACTGCAGAAACATCGTGACTATTGAAAACAAAATAATATCCATTGGAGGTTACTTCTCCATCCTTTTCCGAGAGTTCTACGTTACCACGGGTTTTCAAGGTCAATTCAGCAAAAGGAAGCACATGTTTCTTGCCGATTTCAAGCCCTTGGATGCTTTTTTTAACGCCAAATGAGGAATAGGAGAGAGTGAACCTGTCCTTGGAGGTGAAATCAACCAAGACGGGTTGGTTCATGATAGAGGAATCCTTGATGCTGGCTTGGATGGTGAATGGAGATCCGGTATACATTTCAAAATCCAAGACCCTTCCTTTGGAGTAGTAACTGATTCCAATATCAATGGTATTGACAACTCGCAAGGCCAAAACCTGGGAGCGAATTAACTCAATGTCCCCTGCAAGTCGGTTGGCATTGTCATTGGGATTGAAGTTTCTTTGTCCAAGGAGATTCACTGCGGTGTTTTCATCATCCGAAAGCTTAAGTACCGTATACGCCTCATAAAGTGGTGCCGTATATCGCAAGTAAATGAAGCCTATAGAAAGCGAAACGAAAATGAACAATGCAAGCCAAATGGCGTTTTTTCTGGCTATGACAGAAAAAAGCCTGAAATCAAAATCCTCATTAAACGCACCGATTTTTTTCCTTGGCATCTTTAAGCGAAATCAACAATTAGTTCCTTGTAATAATGTCATACAATAAGAAAACGCTGGTAAGCAAACTGACAATGACTCCGAACTCTGAAACAAATCCGCTGGTGAATCCATTCACTGGCTCAACATAAATGATGTCATTGGCACAGACCATCATTTGTCCGTTGACAATGCCTGCCTCTTTTGACAGATCAATATTGTAGATTTTGAATTCCTCACCAACTTTCCTCACCAAACGTACTTTTTTTGATTTGCCTTTGAGGTTGATACCGCCATTCAAAGCCAAGACTTCAATGACAGATACCTGATCGTTGGTGAGGTTTACCACTTCACCATTACCTCCGCTGCCGGGAAATATAATGACCCGCCTGTTTTTCACATTGATGATGACAAATGGATCGACATATGTTTTTGAGAAACGATCTTCAATCATTTTCTCGGCTTCTGAAATAGAAAATCCTTTGATTCCGACCAATCCAATGATGGGCAAACGAACAAATCCATCCTTGTCTACCCTAAGGTCATCCATGACGGTGTTTGTACTAGCGGCATTACCTGCAATTCCTCCTGATACATCTGGATTGGAAACACCCGCAGAAATATCAACTAGCCTTGAGCCATTGTTCACTAGGACCCTAATGGATAATCGGTCATAGGGAACAATCTTATAATCAGCGCCAATTGAAACGGAATCTGTTGCAAACGAGTAGTCTGCAGGTAATTTGAAAACAACGCTCGAGTTATAGTTACAGCTTGCCATAACTAATGACAAAAAGCTGATTAAAAGGATTTTACGCATACTTACCAACAAAATCTCTCTTCAAAGTTAATAAATAATAGCTCTACCTTGATAATCAGACTAATTGTGTTTTTTAAGTAGGTCCCGATACAAAGTGCCCACATCTGATACAAGTCGCTTAAAATGAAACTTTTGATAGACAAAAGTCCATCCGTTTTGGGCAAAGTAATTACGTAAAGAGGGAGAGTCAATCAGTTTTAACAGATTTTCGGAGAATGCTTCTGTGTCTCTGCTTGGGCTCAACAAAGCCGTTTGTTCAGGTAGCACCACATTACCGATGCCCCCAACCGCAGTGGTAACAATAGGTTTTCCTGCCGCTTGGGCTTCAATCAAACTAACCGGCGTTCCCTCATTCAAGCTGGTCATGGCGATAATGTCACATCCGGCCAAGGCCTGTTCCACTTCATGAACCCATGACGTGAATACAACATCAAAATCAATGCGCGGGTTTTCATTGGAGGATATCCTTAGGCCCAAAGTTTCACAGAGTGCTTCCAAATCCTTTCGATCTTCTCCATCACCAACAATAACCGCCTTGATCTCGTTGGTCGTTTGCTTAAGCACATTTGCAAAGGATTTCAGGAACATCTGATGGTTTTTGATCGGGACCAATCTTCCGATGATTCCGATGGCAATGGCCTTATCCGGGATTCCAAACTTT
>JBMTLM010000114.1:0-6196 GCA_049431185.1 Bacteroidia bacterium
TTAAAGAATATCATTTTTTACTTTGTATGCACACTCAGCAATATATCAAGGCCAATTCAATTTTTGAAAACGTTTCTAAAAACCCAACATTTGACTCTTACCCTGCTGCTAATATCGAAAAATGGCGCATTTTCGAAGCTTATTTGGAGTATGCCAAACCATCGGATGGGGCAGGTGAGAAGCGGCGGTTCAATGTCTCCAAGTTTTTAAACGAGGTGCCGGTTTTTTCAAAGGATAAATCGGGGTATAACATGTCCATCATCATTGCCCAAATATTGTTGTCCGTAAAAATGCAAGATTGGTCCCGTGTGATTGACCGTGCCGAGCCTCTCAAAACGTATTTATCCAGATATGTGAAAAAGGATCGCAACCCCCGCAGCTATTATTTCCTCAAGCTGTTGGAGGTGATGGTACGGTATGAGTTCCATCCCGAAAAAACGGAGCAGATCGGTGAGAAGTTCTTTCAAAAGCTGCAACAATCAGGTGCATCTGTTCCCGAGTCTTCGGAAATCATCCCCTATGAATGGCTATGGAAAGATCTGCTGGCCCAATTGAAGGGCCATCCATCTCATATGAATTCGAAAGGAGTATTGGCATGATACGCATTCGACCTGCTGAGCTTTCGGACGCATCCCGTATTGCGGAAATCTACAACGACGCCATCTTACACGGCACCGCCACATTCGATACCGAAGTGAAAACAATCGAAGAGCGTGTCTCATGGTTGTCTGATCATGTACGCAACAACCTGCCAGTTTTGGTTTCGGAGTCGGATGGATTCGTCACCGGCTTTGCGGCCCTCAACCAATGGAGCCCGCGCAAGGCCTACGACACCACTGCAGAGGTTTCCTTTTATGTCGATGCCAGCTACCGCGGAAAGGGATTCGGAAAAATGTTGTTGGAACAAATCGTGTTGGCTGGGCAGAGCGCAGGATTGCATTGCCTGATTTCACGCATAACCGAAGGCAATCTGGTGAGTATTGCCATGCATGAGCGAATCGGCTTCTCCCACATAGGCGTCATGCGAGCAGCCGGTAAAAAGTTCGGGAAATTTTTGGACGTGCACCTAATGCAGCGGATTATTGGAGACCAATGATTGTACACCTGCTTGCCTTGCCGCAGGCAACTACTCACTACTTACCAACCACTACTTCCCACTCCATTCCACACTTTCCATCAACCGGATCAAATCAGGTCTAAGAAATTGGATCACCGGAGCGAGTGAATCAGGTTGGGGAGCGTTGTTGAAGTAAAGGGCTCCACGTAAAAAGTGGTTCGTTGAATCCGTAATGAAAAACTGAAGGGGCGAAGCGGCGTTGCCACCGATGTCGTACAGCACGCCGAATTTTTTCCCTGGAACCAGATAGGATGTTTCCTCAATCGACTCGGCTTTCAAGGTATGTTTGTAAACCAAAGTCCTGGAGTCTTCCAACAACTTGGTCAAATCACCGTTGATTCTTTTGTAGCTCAGGAAAACCTCACAATTGAATTGGGTGAAGCGCACGTATTTCCAACAGGGTTCAGCTACGGAATCCTTGTAAGGTACCACGGATGCATATTTAGGAATCGCGAAGGAGTAGGGGCAAGGTGCGCCATCATATTGCGCATACGTTTTTTCAGGTAGGGCAATACGGAAATAGCCTTTTGGTTTTGGCGTAGGTGCGTCGGAGCAGGACGCCACGAATAGGCATATGACAATGCACAAAAAGCAGGACAAAGCACCAAACCTCATCCCACAAAGTAAGTAAGAAAACAGGACAGCTGGGTGGTTCGGTTAGAAAGCCGGACCTTCATCCGATCCGTTGGCGGATCCGTTGTCGAAAGTTTGGTGAGCACCATGATTGGCAGCGGCAGGCTCCTCGGTTCGTTTTGAACCCAACATGGTCATGGTATCGGCGATGATTTCGGTGGCAAAGCGCTTGTTGCCATCCTTATCATCCCAGGAACGTGTCCGTATTTTACCTTCGATATAAACTAGTGATCCTTTGCGGAGAAATTTTTCGGCACTTTCAGCCAAACCACGCCACATCACTACATTGTGCCACTCGGTCTGATCCACACGCTGTCCGTCTTTGGTTTTGTAGGACTCTGAGGTGGCCAATGGGAATTTGGCAACGACGGCGCCACCTTCAAGGTGCCTCACTTCCGGATCCTTACCTAGGTTTCCTACCAAGATTACTTTGTTAATTCCTGACATGGTTAGAGCTGTTTAATTGTGGATGTTTAGTGGTTATGAAAGGCTGATTTTCAAAACAGGAAAACGCAACCTCTTAGACAAATGTAAAAAACGGATTTCAGAAAATCAACCCATCATTGGCCATATCCATCAAATAACTCCTCAAATACCAGTTCAATCATGCGGGGCACTGCGTAATGTTGTAAGTCTTTGGTCCTGACAACTAGCCAATCAGCGTCAGATATTCTTGCCGGTGTTAATCCTGTCGCGATAAAAAACCTGGAATATATTGTCTGATGAGTGAGCTTGTGTGGTTTGGGTTCCACGAATGTAATTTTTGTTTCCGCAGTATTGGTAATGAATCGTTTCCATAATTTGGATTTCCGCAGTTCTTTTTCGGTCATCAACTTGGTTGTCTCCTCCATAGGTGGTTCGTGGAGTTCTTGCCAGATGCCCGATTCGATTCTTTTCCTGAGGAGAATCGAGTCCTGAAACCTTACCACCAAATAATTGAAGTATCTGTCGCGCACCTTTACTTTAGAAGATTTAATCGGAATGCTTTTCACTTTTCCGGTTCGAAAGGCTACGCAATGTTCGGCGAAGGGACATCGGATGCAGTCGGGATTAGCCGGTTTACAATGTAGGGCACCAAATTCCATGATGGCCTGGTTATGGGTGGCTGGATCCCTTCGGTTCAGCAAATCATTCGCCAATGCATCCATTTGTTTGCGAGTGGATGGTTCGTTGACCGGATCTTCTATGCCGTATAACCTGGATAATACTCGAATGACGTTGCCATCCACCACGGCATGTGGCAGGCCGAAACAAAAAGAAGCGATGGCTGCTGCCGTGTATGGACCTATACCAGGCAGCGATTTCAAACCTTCATAAGTATCTGGAAAGCGCCCCTGATGTTGATTTGTAACCATTTGCGCAGTAGCAAATAGGTTTCGAGCCCTGCTATAGTATCCTAACCCTTGCCAAAGGCGCATGACCTCTTCTAAGGGTGCAGCGGCCATATTTTTAACGGTCGGGTATTTTTCTATAAATCTCTGAAAATAAGGCAGTCCTTGATCTACACGGGTTTGTTGGAGGATGATTTCAGACAACCAAACTACGTAAGGATCAGTGGTTTGTCTCCATGGCAGATCCCGTTTATGTACCCTGTACCATTTAACGAGCTGATTGGCAAAATCCATTTGTTTGCTACTTCTTTAAAAATTTCTGGGGAATAATTTTGAATATCAGATAAATATGATATCTTTGCACCCCCAAATTAAACCAATTTAAAAATGACAAAAGCAGAACTCGTTGCCGAAGTTGCAACCAAAACTGGAGTTGAAAAGCTGGCTGTTCAGCAGACTATCGAGGCCATGATGAAGGTCATCAAAACTTCTCTGCAAAACAATCAGAATGTATACTTAAGGGGCTTTGGCAGTTTCATCGTAAAGAAGCGTGCTCAAAAAACCGGCCGTATTATCACCGAGAAGAAGCCAATCATCATCCCTGAGCACTATATTCCAGCATTTAAGCCTGCGAAGACCTTCACCGAAAAGGTAAAGCAGTCCTTACATAACAAGGCCTAATCTATATGGATCAAGGACGTTGGTTGCGTTTTGGTATCCTCGGCGCGTCCATCGCCTTAGTAGCGGTTATCTACTTCCTGCCCAAAGGTGCTGGAGTTGGTAACAGTGCCAAACCAGCAGCAGAGCCAGTTGCCACTCAAGGAGAGTTTTCCGAAGAAGCCTTTCAAAAAAAGGCTAAAACACTACTGGCGTGGAACTTGTCATCTAAGGCCGATTCATTAGAGCGGCTGCTGACCAAGTCCCTAAACGACACGCTTGTTTTGGATTCGCTGGTTGCCTTGTGGGACGCAGCTTCTTCACCAGGAATGGCTGCAGGCTTTTGTCAGATGAAGGCCAATCAAACGGGCCGCGAAAAGGATTGGATCAACGCTTCATACCGTTACTTCGATGCCTTTAAGTCCGCGGCGGATTCAACAGAATCGGTTTGGTTTGTTTCAAAAGCCATGAATGCCTATCAAAAGGTTTTGGAGATCAATCCGATGAATTTGGACGCCAAAACGGATTTAGGCATTCTGTACGCTGAAGCTTCTCCTCAACCAATGAAAGGTATCACGCTGCTGAGGGAGGTTGTGACTGAGAATCCGCTGCATGAAAACGCGCAAGCTAACCTTGGATTCCTGTCCATGAAGTCAGGGCAGTTTGATAAAGCCATTGAGCGCTTCAACCAGGTACTCAAGATTAATTCGGCCCGGTTGGACATGCACGTTTATCTCGGCGAAGCTTACTTGCAAAAGGGCGACAAAGAGAATGCCATACGAAACTTCGAGATCTTCAAAAACCTGTCGAATGATCCGGAGATGAACCTTCAAATTGACAGTTACATTAAAGAAATACAGAGCCAAAAGTAAATTCAGGCTTCCATCAAAAAATTAACCCCAAAACGCAACAGCCATGCCTAGCGG
Source organism: Bacteroidia bacterium (assembly GCA_049431185.1). GTDB lineage: Bacteria > Bacteroidota > Bacteroidia > AKYH767-A > OLB10 > JALRAP01. The sequence goes on from JBMTLM010000114.1 coordinate 4,665, forward strand.
TAAGAAAAGGAAAAGACACAAAATGGCCACTCACAAAAGAAAGAAGCGGCTTAGAAAAAACAGGCACAAGAAGAAGTAACCCCTTCTTGGGAAGACTTCTTGCTTTCTCATGTTTGTGAATTTCCGCCGGTTGGCGGAGTGATTCCCTTCAACTATTTACGGTGCGGTACACGTCCGCAGTCTCCGTGTGTTTTGTATCGAACCACCGGATGCTGTCAGCTTGTTCGCATGCGCTGCTGTTTTCAACTGAATTCCATTGAATAGCGATTTAATCATCGACTCTACCTCGTCCGAAGTCCATATAGCCCTGCTGGAGGATAAACGGATCGTAGAGTTCAACAGTGAAAAAAAAGACAATAGTTTTTCGGTCGGCGACATTTATCTGGGCCGGATCAGGAAAACAATGCCCGGCCTGAATGCCGCGTTTGTGGATGTGGGTCACGACAAGGACGCTTTTCTGCACTACCTTGACCTGGGTCCGCAATACTTATCACTGATCAAGTTTACCAAGGAAGTGAATGCCGGTTCCCATAGCGACGGTATGCTTAACGGCTTCACTTTGGAAAAGGATTTGGAGAAAAGTGGCAAGATCAACAGCGTATTGGCAGCCAATCAATGGTTGCCGGTTCAGATTGCCAAAGAGCCCATCTCCACCAAGGGTCCTCGAATCACCTGTGATTTAAGTCTGGCAGGACGTTTTGTGGTGATGGTTCCATTCACCAACATGGTCACCATCTCCCAGAAAATCAAAAGTTCGGAGGAGCGTAACCGTTTGAAGCGTATCGTGGCCAGTATCAAGCCTCAAAACTTCGGCATCATCATCCGCACGGTGGCAGAAGGTAAAAAGACCGCCGAAATCGACAAGGACATACGCGACTTGCTAGCCAAATGGTGCTCGTTCGTGGAGTTGCTCCGCAATGCCAAACCTCCCCAAAAGCTTTTAGGGGAAATGAACAGAACCTCCACCATTTTGCGCGACATGCTCAACACAGGGTTCAGCAGCATCGTGGTGAATGACCAAATGTTGTTCGATGAGGTTCGATCATACATCAGGAGCATCGCCCCTGAACAAGAGGAAATCGTTAAACACTACAAGGGGAAGCTGCCGGTTTTCGAACATTTCGGCGTAGATAAACAAATCAAATCCGTTTTTGGAAAAACGGTGAACATGCAAAATGGTGCCTATCTCATCATTGAGCATACCGAGGCTTTGCACGTCATCGATGTAAACAGTGGCGGTCGCAGCAAGGCCGGGTCCGATCAGGAAAAAAACGCCTTGCAGGTAAACCTGATGGCCGCCAAGGAAATCGCTCGGCAATTACGTCTCCGAGATATGGGGGGCATCATCGTCATCGACTTTATCGATATGCATTCCCAGCAGCATCGCAAGGAATTGTTCGATGGCATTCGTGCTGAAATGAAACGCGATCGCGCCAAGCACACCATCTTACCCCCGAGCAAATTCGGCTTGATTCAAATCACCCGTCAGCGCGTCAGACCTGAGACCAACATCACCACCGTTGAAAAGTGTC
>JBMTLM010000115.1:0-6172 GCA_049431185.1 Bacteroidia bacterium
CCGTAGGAATGGCTGTGATAAAGGCATCGTTAGCCGCATTGAACACACGCACTTCATTGCGGCCCTGACAAGTCACAAAATACTTGCTGCCATCCGGACTGAACGCTAACTCGTGCGGGTCGGCGGTAGCACCACCGGATACATTGATGTTGATCTCGGTGTAATCGGGAATCAATGGATTCGCCAAATCAAATTTGTAAATCTTGTTTCCCACCTGACCCGTCACATATAAAAAGTCGCCGTTGGGTGAAACCGCACTGCCATGGGGATTGGAAAACAAACCGGGATCCTGGTAGGTGGCCAGCAATTGCATATTCACCAAATCCACATACGCCACACGTCCAGTCACAGAGAAATCAACCACCCAGGCCTTGGTACCATCTGGCGAGATCGCAAAGGTGTTCCAAGAACCCTGCGAGATCACGGCTTCCCCTACCAACGAATCATCCACCGTGCGGAACTTCTGCAACACATTGCCATTGATGAATGACACATACCAATACAATCCGTCGGGTGACTTGCGGATCATGTGTGGCGACTCGATGGCAGCCGAGTTGCCCACATTCACACAACGCATCGCCACTTTACTTTCCGGGTCGTGTATGGAGATGAGATCACAGCCCTGGTTCGCCACGTAAAACTTCCTGCGGTTTGGATTATCGGCAAACTTGATGCGTCCGTTGCAATCAGGTGCACCGGCATCAATCCAGCTACGGATGATTTGTACCTCGGCAGCCGTGAGTGGTGATGCATTGAAAGGCATCGTAGGCTGAGAGACAGGTCCCAGCGTAGTATCGGTGTTGATATAAAAGAAAAGGGTGCTTTGATCGGACCGATAAGGGATGCAAACAGCCCCGTTGCGATTGCCATCGAAGAGGGCCTCCCAATTGGAGAGATCCAATCCGCTGGCAGCATCCTTGCTGATCGTGTTATGACAGCCCGCGGTGGCACATTTCTTCACCAAAATCTCGGCTACTTGCGGAGGATAACATCCATCATCAAATGGCACGGGTTCAGGTTCCACATCATATTTGCAGGCCTGCACCAAACACATCACCGCCAAAGCAGTTAAAATTAGTACAACCGAAAAGAAACTGGTGCGCATCATGGCTTGGCAATCACAAAGTTCCTGGAGGTGGTTTGACGATCATCTGAAACCACACATCGATACATGCCCGATGCCAAAGATTGGATGGGCAGTGTAATGGTTTCATTGCGGTTTTCCAAGCGCATCACTTCACGTCCGGTGATGTCGATAATCTTTATTTCACGCTTAACGCCGCTGAATGGTTTGTTGAAACGAAGCACCAACACATCAGAAGCCGGATTGGGATACAATTGGAATTCGGCATCCCGCACAATGTTGTCGGCGAGTCCAGTGGTAGAATCGTATTTGTAGATGGTGATGCCGCCTGCATAATTTCCCGTAAGGATTTCACGGATGCCATCACCGGTGATGTCGCGTGATGCCACGGTGATGCGTTGTGGTTCTAAAATGCCATGATACATCGAATCCACCAGGTTGAAATTCCCGAGCAGGTTGTTGTCGATGTTGTTGTATTGATAGATATAGCCATTCACCGCGCCCACCAACAATTGGGTGGTTCCAGCGCTGTCGTACATAAACGGATAACTGTAACCATATAAACTGTAAATGTTATTCACCAATACATTTCCGAAGGAGGCGGTAACGAGATTGAATGCAGGTGTGGCAGCCGTTCCGCTGTTCTCGTAGTAATTCAATGTGCCGGCACGTTCCCCCACCAAGAGGTCGAGCTTGCCATCTTTGTTTACATCGTACAGTTGCGGTGTGGAATTTGATCCGACGTCTATAGGCGTTCCGTTGGAGGTGGTCATGGCGGGAGATGATAGGACGAAACCGGTTCCATTGTTGGTGTACAATAATAAGCCGCCATCGGAATGGCCCAAAACCAGATCATCATCACCATCGCTATCGATATCACCGAAGCCTGGGGACAGACTAGTCAATCCCAATTGGGATAGATTTGCCAAATCCTGTGTAACGAGTGAGAAGGATGGAGCAATGGTGGTGCCTACATTGCGGTAAAACGCCAAGCCACTCACGAAGGGAGGCGTAGGGCTGTAGTATCCGTAGTTGCCCACAACGATATCCACCAATCCGTCCTTATCCACGTCTTGAAAAACCACGTTGGCGCCCGAGCCCACTTCAATCATCTCATCCACTAAAAAGCGGTTTTTGATGAAGCTGAAGACATTCGTAGCATTATCCGTGGTATTGGTGTAATACAACACGTTGTTGTAATTTTCGGAAGGACCGCTGATACAAGGCGCCACGATGAAGTCCTTGTCACCATCATTGTTGACGTCGAAATAATAGGGCGCAGGAAATGTCACCAGATCCACCGGGTCATCGTAAGAAGGAAAAGAATCGTCTTGAGCAGTCATCACGGCACCAGCGGCAGAGCCGCCGTTCACCACCAACAGCATGTTGTTGCCGAGAATGTCGCCGTTCATTAAATCCTTGTCGCCATCACCATCGATATCGAAAGAAATCATGCAAGAGCCTGCATGTTGCACACGAGCCGAAACAGCGGGGTCTACTGGGATTTCACCTCCGGGTGCAGCCATCCTGCAACCCACGTTCAGCAACGCTTCGTTCGCAAAGCCGCTCAAACCGAAATTGCCGAAACAATTGGGATCGAGTTGAAATACGAGTGTATCGCAAACACCAAACTGTTCAACGGCACGGTTGCGATGAAATTCCACAAAGCTGCCGGAAACAGGAAAGGTGAGTACATCCAAATCACCATCGGCATCAACGTCCACCAGCGCAGGTAAATTTACAGATGCCACGTAAAGGTTAGCGGTGATGGTTCCATACTTGCTGTTGACAAGTGTGTAAGCCAATGAGAATTGCAATCCGTTTTGCGGCGTAAAATCATTGCGATATACCGTCATGCCTCCCGAATAGGAATAGGTGAAAATATCTTCCTTGCCATCACAATTGAAATCCTTCAACAAAACCCAATCGTGCATGCCTGAAGGAAAAAGTTTTCGGTATTCAGGTGCGTGTTGATAATCGATTTGTCCTGCCGTGCCGTTATTGATATATGTTGTAATGCGGAATCCATCACGATCAAACACAAACAAATCCTTGATCCCATCGCCATTCAGATCAATCTCCGAAAAAATAGGGGCGTTGAAACCACCGACCCACGGGTTGAGAATGGCCGTGCCACTGTGCGTAACAGGAATGCTCACATCAGGCACATAGGATCCATTCTGAGCGACGATCCGATTGGTAGCAACAATGAATAGCAAACATAAGAGGAGGTGGCGCAGTCGCATGGTAATCGTTTTCCCAAATTTACTGTAATTTTAGGTGGTCTGACGTGACTGAAGTCGCGTATTGTCAGCACAAAGCAATCTACAACCTTATCACCATGCCTTCCTTCGATATAGTCAGCAAAACCGATGTTCAGAAACTTGATAATGCCATCAACGTAGCCTTGAAAGAAATCGTTAATCGGTACGATTTCCATGGCTCGAAAACGGAGGTGGAGTTAGACAAAAAGGCGATGCTCATTAAAATATTGACGGAGAACGAGATGCGCATGGAGGCCATCCGTGACATCCTGATTTCCAGGGTGATGAAGCAGGGATTAGAAGCGGGATGCCTTGATTTTGGCAAGGATCAGGAAGCCTCGGGCATGATGTTGCGCAAGGAGGTCAAAATCATCAACGGCATCGATAAGGAAATGGCCAAAAAAATCGTGAAAGTCATCAAAGACAGTGGCTTAAAAGTACAGGCCTCCATCATGGACCAGCAGGTTCGGGTTACGGGCAAAAAAAGGGATGATTTACAGGCCGCTATCGGGGCGGTTCGGCAAGGGGGCATAGAACAGCCTTTGCAGTTCGAAAACTTCCGAGATTGAATTTTAATCCGCTGAATTTCTGTTCTTTAGCGCTTTTTGTAACAATTCTGAATAATTTCATAGATAACTCATCAAAATGCGACTACCTTGCTCAACGAAACAAGGACAAGGTTTTTTATGAGTGTTATCATACCAAACATCCCTTTTAAGCGTTATCCTTGTTTGAGTTTGGATGTGTTCCTACAAGATGCTCCCGACTTTTCACTTTAATACCTTTTTAAATGAAAACCTCACGAAGCCGCAAGAAGGCAAAAGAACCGGTGGAAAAACCGTTGATCAAAGTACAGTTGGATGAGCGCACAACCATTACCATCCGCAAGATGGAGATGCTCAAATTCTGGAAAGAGCGCTACCCTGCTGCAAAAGTTATCTGATTAAAATCTTTTTGATGCGTTCGATTTTAACAATCGAATTCGCCTGTTGAAATTATTTTTTCTCCAGTTGCCCTTTTAGTATTTGCAACCCTTCCACAAACCGATGTGGAGCATAACCGAGTTCTCTTCTGGCCTTATCCAAAATGAAGCCTGTTCGCGGCGGACGTTTCGCCGGCTGGTTCAAGGATGCAGAATCAATGGGCTTGATATAAGACGGATCCAATCCGAAAAAGTCAGCCACCTTGAATGCAAGATTGATGATGCTGTCTAAATCTTCCTCGGGCCCGCAAATATGATAGATGCCTTGGGCTCTTTGCTGCATAGCAAGGATACAAGCCTGTGCAAGGTCTTCAGCCAAGGTAGGACTACGATATTGATCCGTAATGACGTTGATCTCTTTTTGTTGTTCAAGCGATGATTTGGTCCATAAAACCAGATTGGAACGTTGCACATCATCCACCACGCCATAAATGATGATGGTGCGCAAGATGGCGTAATCCAAACCAGAAGACTCCACTAATTTTTCACTTTCCAACTTCGACCAAGCATAATAACTCAATGGATTGGGTGCATCGGTTTCCTTATACGGACCGTTCTCTCCATCGAATACAAAATCCGTAGAGACATGAATGAAATGGGTATTGAATGGTCTACACGCTTCGATAAGATAGCGCACCGCATCCACATTAAGGGCGTTGCATCCATCACGATCTTTCTCACAGGCATCCACATTGGTCATGGCCGCGGTATTGATGATACAATCCGGACGCTCAATTGAAATCAATGAGTCCACTTCTTGCTTGGAAGTGATGTCCAACGTTTGGTATCGGTATCCTTCCTTCAATCGAATACGGTTTTCCCCTTTAGAGGTCGCCACCACCTCCCAACCCGGCTTACCCGCCATGGCATAAATCAATTTCTGTCCCAACAAACCGTTTGAACCTGTGATCAATACTTTCATGTTAGCAAAGATAGAATTTTGGACGGCTGTGATGATGATTGCCTTATACAAACGAATTTAAGTTGAAGCAAGACTTAAAAAGTCGAAGAATTGTAGAAAAATCCGTTTAAAATTTACGTACAATTTCATATATTTGTGATATGACCTATGCAGATTCCATAAAAATTACACTGAGTGGATTAAAATCCGAATTGACTCAAAAATATCACGTGAGCAGCATCGGGATCTTTGGTTCTGCAGTTCGAGAAGATTTTTCAGCAGACAATAGTGACATTGATATCATTGTAGATTTCTCCATGCCGATAGGTGTAGAATTTATTGATTTGGCTGCTTTCTTAGAAAGCAAGTTACATCGTAAAGTGGATTTGGTTTCTAGAAAAGGAATTAAAGAAGCTTACTACAGAGAAATAGAGCGAGAAATCATCTATGTCTAATAGAAATCCCAGCTTATTGGTTTCAGACATGATTGAAAGTGCTGAGAAAATCATTTCTTACACGGATGGATTTTCATTTGAAGCATTTATCAATGATGGCAAAACTGCAGATGCCGTCATCAGAAATTTTGAAATTATTGGCGAAGCTGCCAATAGGCTTCCCGAGGCATTCAAAGCTGCTCACCCACAAATCGAATGGTCAACACTTAGGGGATTCAGGAATCGGATTGTACACGATTACTTTGGAATCGATTATTCCATTGTTTGGAATATCATTATAAATTACTTGCCCGGCCTTATCCGTTCCCTTAAAGGGATATAAGCATACACGATTTAGGAATAGCAAATTTTTGCTAAACTGAACGAATGCTGGAAAAGCAGCCACTCGTCACTAATTATTCAATGCCCAATGATCTTTTTTCCTATTGCACAATCCAAGCATTTTTTGAAACTACAGTAGTTCGCATGTAAGCCAAGCAGTGCTTG
>JBMTLM010000116.1:0-6136 GCA_049431185.1 Bacteroidia bacterium
CCAACCCGTGCTGCCCATAGACGATGATATCGCTTTCAAGGCCAGATGTTTCCGCAGAGGGTTTACCGGACCTACCCACAAGCAAGTCAGAAACGAAGTTGGTGTCTAACCTGCCCTTTTTTTCAAAAACATCTATCATCTCCTGCACCAATGAATCAGCTTGAACCACCAAGTCTTCTTCACCGATTAACTTGAGCTCATTACCCCTGGCAATGATTTTCAAGGATGGAAATCGCTTTCTCAACAATTCAATGTTTTGGTCGTTAATCCCGTAAAAATCCACGGGGTTATTCAGGTCGGGGAGGGTAATCTCTTTCAAAAGAAGTTGGTCTTGGGTTGATGTGATTCTTTAAAAACGAACCTTTAATTGTTGTAAATCAATATATTATAACACAAGGTTGATTGTTGTTAAAAGGGTTGAAAAGTGTAAAAGCTTCCGATTGGCTTGCAGTAAATTTGTATCTCAAATATAGTTAAAACGGACGTGGCAGTTCCACTTATTACCCTTACCACCGACTGGGGAACAGCGGATTTCTATACTGGGGCTTTAAAGGGTAGGTTATATTCATTGGTCCCGGGTTGCACCGTGGTGGACATCAGCCACCAATTGGATCGCAGCAACAATATACAGGCGGCCTTTGTGATTCGTAACTGCTTCCATAGATTTCCCAAGGATGCCGTTCACATCGTGGCGGTAGCAAGCACCTCCAACGTAGTGTCGAAACTGATGGCTGTGCAATACGAAAACCACAAATTCTTAGGACCAGATGATGGTGTTTTTTCATTGATGTTTGATGAATTTCCTGCTGATGCCTACCATGTGTTGGATCATCAAGGTCTTAAGGTGGATGTGAAATCTGATTTTTTGGCAGCTTCAGCGGCTTACCTCGCACAAGGCGGGGACATAGCACTCATGGGAAGCCGCATCGAGACCCATTCGGAATTGTCGATGCTGTTACCTTCTGTGGATGATTTTTCCATTCGCGGCTCCGTAATCTTCGTGGATGGAATGGGTAACCTGGTGACCAACATCAGCCGCGCATTGCTGGATGATGTGGCTAAGGGCAGAACGTTTGAGATTTTGGTTAGAAAGGGCTTTGGAACCATCGAGGCCGTTGAAGAATATTATCAAGCAGTGGACCCAGGAGATTGGGTTGCGGTTTTCAATGAGTCCGGCTATATCGAGTTGGCCATCCGCGACGGCAGTGCCAAGCAATTGACCGGTCTACAATATGGCGACATGGTAAGGATTGAATTCAAATGATCACACGTATCGTAAAACTTGAAGTTCATCAGGAGGCTGCTAACCAATTTCTAGGCTACTTTGAAGCGGTTTGCCATGACATTCACGCATTCGAAGGTTGTAGAGGTTTAGAGTTGCTGAACGAGGTTTCATCCCCCGGTGTGTTCTTCACCGTGAGCAAATGGGACAACGAGGAGGCCTTAAACGCATACCGCGACTCCACCTTGTTCAAAACCACTTGGGAGCTGGTAAAACCCTTATTCATTTCCAAACCTTTGGCGTGGAGTCTTGTTGTCAAAAAAGACCTTGGGGAATTAGAGGACAAATCCCTTTCGGTTTCCTAATTTTACACCTTACACGGGCTGAAATGTACGCATTGTTCATCAAAGAGGTTAACGGTTTTTTGAACTCCTTGATCGGGTACATTGTGATAGTGGTCTTTTTAGCCACTTTGGGACTTTTTCTATGGGTTTTCCCCGACAATCAATTTTCAATCCTAGATGCTGGATATGCCAGCCTTGATCCATTATTCATCATCACTCCATGGGTTTATATGTTTTTGGTGCCGGCCGTTTGTATGCGGCTGTTTGCTGAAGAGCGCAAGTCGGGCACCATTGAGTTCCTTTTGACCAAGCCACTCACCGAGATGCAAATCGTTCTCGCCAAATATTTTGCAGGAGTGGTACTGGTGTTGTTTTCCCTGATTCCTACGCTCATTTATTTCGCAACGGTTTGGTATTTGGCAGTGCCCTCGGGCAATGTGGATGTGGGTGGTATCGTGGGCTCCTATATCGGACTATTCTTTTTGGGTGCAGGATTTGTTTCTATCGGTGTTTTTGCCTCGTCCATTTCCGACAATCAGGTCATCGCGTTCATCGTTTCTCTGTTCCTATGCTTTTTTTGCTATGCGGGATTTGATTCAGTATCCGGTTTGATTGGATCCGGCAAGATGGCGAACGCCATTGAAATGTTAGGGATCAATGCTCACTACATATCCATGAGTCGCGGAGTGATTGACACACGTGATGTCGTTTACTTTCTTTCGTTGATCGCCGTCTTTGTCACCCTTACCAGAACAGTGCTGGAGTCTAGAAAATGGTAACGGATAACTCTCATATGGATCAGGGATTCGGCAAATCTCCTAGAAAACAAAACCTGGTCAGGTTCGCCTTGCTGCTGGTCATCATCGTTTTGGTCAATTTGGCATCCTCCTTTCTTTTTACAAGACTGGATTTGACCTCTGAAAAGCGTTATACCCTTTCTCCTGTGACTAAGGAAATCATGTCCAATCTGGAGGATATGATTTATGTGAAAGTGTATCTGGATGGGGATTTTCCACCAGCCTTTCAAAGGCTGCAAACGGCCACCAGGGAGATGCTCGACGAGTTGAGCTACCACGCCGATGGAAACATCGAATACGAATTCATCAATCCCAATGCATATGCCGACAAAGAGCAGCGGGAGCAGTTGTACCGACAACTGATGACGAAAGGAATTCAACCCACTACACTTCAGTCCAAGTCGGGCGACGAAACTTCACAGCAAGTCATTTTTCCAGGCGCTTTGCTCACGTATCGTGGAGAAGAAATGGCGGTAATGTTATTGCAAGACCAGATTGGTGCTTCACCGGATGAAATGCTGAATAACTCCATTCAGGCCATGGAATTTGGGATTACCAACTCTATCCGAAAACTGACACTGAAGTATCCTCAAATCATCTGTTTATTGGAAGGGCATGGTGAAGCTGAAACCATCAATTTGGCGGATATCACAAGGGAACTGCAGACTTACTACGTTGTAGAACGCAAGCGCATCGATGTAAAATTGGATGCCTTGAACGGCTACAGGGCGGTGGTGGTTGCTGCACCTGATTCGGCCTTTTCCGAAAAGGACAAATTCGTGTTGGATCAGTACGTGATGCGAGGAGGGAAGGTTTTATGGCTGGTGGATGGAGTTGTGGCCACCTTGTATAGCCTGGCTCAAAACAATGAAACGGTGGGTATCGCCGCTGAATTGAATCTTGACGACATGTTGTTTCGTTATGGCGCTCGAATCAACCACGACTTGGTATTGGATATCCAGTCCGCACCCATTCCTGTCGTTACAGGCCAGGCGGGCAACAAACCCATGCAGACGCTCATTCCGTGGAATTTCTTCCCTTTGATCATGCCCGCCTCCGACCATCCAGTCGTTAAGAACCTGAATGCCGTAAAACATGAATTTGCATCCACCATTGATGCGGTAGGAAAGGATGACATCATAAAGACTCCTTTACTTATCACTTCAAAGTATTCCAAGGTGTACAATGCACCGGTCCGAATAAGTTTGGATCTGTTGCGTGAAAAACCCGATCCAAAGCGTTTCAATTCAGGTCCCAAAATAACAGCGATGCTATTGGAGGGTCAATTCACCTCTAACTTCAAAAACCGTGTCCCCGAAACCATTTCAAACGATACCGCTATCGGTTTCCGGGAATTGAGTGACACCACTGCCATGATTGTGGTGGCAGATGGTGATTTCATTCAAAACCGTACCAGGCGCGGCATGGTGATCCCATTGGGCGAAGATCGGTATACCGGACAGGTTTTTGGAAACCGTAATTTCATTATGAATTGCATCGACTACCTGTGTGATGATTCCGGTTTGATGGAAGTCAGGTCAAAGGAGCTCCGTTTACGTTTGCTGGATCGCGCCAGGTTACAGGATGAACGCCTTCAATGGCAATTGATCAACACCCTTGTTCCTTTGATGTTGATTTTCATTTTTGGTGGAATCAAGTTTTCAACCAGATTAAGAAGGTTCGCTAAACTGAAAGTTATCAAGACCGCTAAATGATGCTACCATGAAAAAGAATAGAAACCTGTTGATTGTACTACTGTTCTTGTTGGCGGTTGTCGCTTATTTCCTGATCGATTCACGAACCGGAATCATGAATGAAGAGCTGAGGGATTTTGCTTTTAAGGATACCGCTGCCATCAACAGGATTTTCTTGGCAGACAAATCGGGAAAGCAAATCACGTTGGATCGCAAGTCGGCTGATGAGTGGACCGTGAACGGAAAATATTGGGCCCGTCCCGATGCCATTAAATTGCTTTTGCAAACCATCCACGATGTGGAGGTATGGAGTCCAGTGGGAAAGAAAGCCTATAACAACATCATCAAGAATATTGCGGCCAAGGGTATCAAAGTGGAATTGTATGTTGACGGAAATAAAGTGAAAACCTATTACGTGGGAGGACCAACTCCTGATCAGATGGGTACCTATATGTACATGGAAAACTCATCTGTTCCGTTCATCACCAGCATTGCCGGTTTCAACGGTTATTTGACCCCCCGTTATATAACCGAGCGAACCGATTGGGTCGTGAAAAATGTGTTTCGACTGAAGTCAGGAGAGTTAGTCAGCCTTTCTGTGGCAGATCGTGAGCGTGCAGGACACGCCTTTCGAATTGAGAAACCTCAAGGTTCCGCCGATTACCTTTTGTTCGATGGTTTTGACCAACCTGTTGCCAACGTCAGTCAAGATAAAATCATTGACTATTTGCAGCGTTACAGTGCGCTCAATTTTGAGGGATTGGAAAAAGGACTTAATCCATCTCAAAGGGATTCGATGAGGGCCACTACACCCTTCCGGACCATCGTCATGGTTAAGTCAGATGGGGATACTTCCAGAATTGATCTATGGCGTAGGCCCGTTACGGCGCAAACCTCCAATTTGAATATGGAAGGAAACACTTATTCATTTGATATCGATCGAATGACCGGTACCATCGATAAGGATACTTCCATGGTATTGGTTCAATACTTTTCATTTGAGCGGTTGTTTCTGAAACCTTCTGATTTTCAAACCATAAGCAATTCCCGTTAAGCTATCAGTTAAACCACTATATTTGTCTTTCATCCATCATTAAACATACCTAATAGATTTCCATATGAAGTTCATCATCTCTAGTCACACGCTTCTTCGTCATTTACAGTCGGTCAGTGGTGCTTTAAACTCAAGCAGTCCGTTGCCAATCCTGGAAAATTTCCTGTTTGATGTAAAGAATGATCTGTTAACCATTTCAGCATCTGATTTGGAGTCTACCATGACAACAACCGCCGAGGTGACATCCAAGGAGTCTTGCTTGATTGCCATACCCGCCAAGATTTTACTTGATGTGATGAAAACGCTCCCCGATGTTCCAGTGACTTTCACTGTCAACGAAAAGACATTTCAAGTGGATTTGACGACCAATAACGGTAAATTCAAATTGGCAGGGCAGGATGGTGCTGAATTCCCTAAGATTCCGGTAATCGACAAGCCGAACTCGATTGAGATGCCTGCAGAGGTGTTATTGGAAGCCGTGAACAAGACCATTTTCGCCACTGGAACCGATGATTTACGCCCCGTTATGTCAGGTGTGTTTTTTCAGTTAAGTCCCGAAAACACCACATTCGTGGCAACCGATGCCCACCGTCTGGTTCGTTATCGCCGTACCGACGTTCGTTCCGCCCGCTCTGCATCATTCATCGTGCCAAGAAAACCGCTTGGTCTTCTTAAAGGGGCTTTATCTGGTTTGAAATCCAAAGTGAAAATAGACTATAATGAGTCAAATGCTTTTTTCGCATTCGACAATTTCAGTTTGATATGTCGTCTGATTGATGGACGCTATCCGAATTACGAAGCGGTCATCCCGTTGGACAATCCCAACAAGCTAACCATTTCCCGTGATGCATTTTTGAACTCCATTCGCCGGGTGTCGTTGTTCTCCAACAAATCCACACATCAAGTAAGGCTTAAAATTTCTGGAGCTGACTTACGTATCTCAGCGGAGGATGCTGATTACAACAGCGAGGGTAGTGAGAATTTGTCATGCGAGTTTACCGGACAGGATATGGAGATAGCCTTCA